>CAMLXE010000056.1 GCA_946490455.1 uncultured Desulfovibrio sp.
GAGCCGAAGCAGTTCCCTTCCCTCTGAAGACCGAATGCTGTGGCGCCGCCATGGGTATTCCGAGAAGGGACATGACTGCCCGTCTCACCGGCAGAATCCTCGAACGGGCCAGAGCCTTCGGCGTGGATGCCGTTGTCGTGGCCTGCCCGCTGTGCCATATGAACCTTGATCTGCGCCAGGACCAGGCCGCAAAGGCCTGCGGGACCACATTCAACATGCCCGTTCTGTACTTCACCCAGTTCATGGGGCTGGCTCTCGGCCTGCCTTCCAGCGAACTTGGTCTGGACAAGCTGTGCGTCAGTCCCGAAGGTCTGCTGCGCAAGATTGAGAGCGCCAAGGAGGCCCAGGCATGAAAATAGGCGTCTTTATCTGCCACTGCGGGTCGAACATTGCCGGAACCGTCGACTGTAAGGCTGTCGCGGACATTGCCCGGACCTACCCCGATGTGGCCTTTTCCACGGACACCATGTACACCTGTTCCGAACCGGGACAGGAAGAAATCATCGAAGCCATCAAAACAAAAAAACTTGATGGTGTCGTGGTTGCTTCCTGTACCCCGCGCATGCACGAACCTACCTTCCGGCGGACACTCGAGCGTGCAGGACTCAACAAGTACATGTTTGAAATGGCCAACATTCGCGAGCATGTCTCGTGGATCGGCAAGGACAAGGAAGCCAATACCAACAAGGCTGCCGAACTTGTGCGCATTGCAGTGGAAAAGCTGCGCCACGACGCGCCTCTGTTCTCCAAGTCCTTTGAATCAACCAAACGCGTCCTTGTTATCGGTGGTGGTGTAGCCGGTATTCAGGCTGCTCTTGACTGTGCCGATGCAGGACTTGATGTGCTGCTCGTCGAACGCGAAACCTACATTGGCGGCAAGATGGCCAAGCTCGACAAGACCTTCCCGACGGTTGACTGCTCGAGCTGTATCCTTGGTCCCAAGATGGTGGATGTGGCCCAGCATCCCAAAATCACGCTCATGGCGGCTTCCGAAGTAACCAAGGTCTCCGGCTATGTAGGCAACTTTGATGTGGAGATCAAAAAGAAGGCCACCTATGTGGACTGGTCCAAGTGTACGGGCTGCGGTGCGTGTACGGAAAAATGTCCGTCCAAGAAAACCCCCGACAAGTTTAATGAATTTGTCGGACCGACCACGGCCATCAACATTCCTTTCCCGCAGGCCATCCCCAAGAAGGCTGCCATCAATCCGGAATTCTGCCGCAAGCTCACTTCCGGCAAGTGCGGAATCTGTGCCAAGCTCTGTCCCACGGGCGCCATCAATTACGAAATGCAGGATGAGACCGTTACGGAAACGGTGGGCGCCATCATTGCCGCCACGGGTTACGACCTCATGGACTGGACCATCTATGGCGAGTACGGCGGCGGACGTTATCCCGACGTCATCACCTCGCTGCAGTATGAACGCCTCATGTCCGCCTCCGGGCCTACCGGTGGTCATATCAAGCGTCCTTCCGACGGCAAGGAACCCAAGAGCGTCGTCTTCATTCAGTGTGTCGGCTCTCGTGACAGATCCATTGATCGTCCCTACTGTTCCGGCTTCTGCTGCATGTACACGGCCAAACAGGCTGTTCTGACCAAGGACCATATTCCCGATTCCCAGTCCTATGTCTTCTACATGGATATTCGTGCCAACGCGAAGCTCTATGATGAATTCACCCGCCGGGCCATTGAGGAATACGGTACCCAGTATATCCGCGGTCGTGTTTCGGTCATCCAGCCCGATGGCAACGGCCAGTACATTGTACGCGGCGCGGATACGCTTCTTGGCAAGCCGGTAGAGGTCAAGGCCGACCTAGTCGTACTGGCCGTGGGAATCGAAGGTTCCAAGGGCGCAAGCAAGCTCGCAGAGACCCTGCATATCTCCTATGACAGCTTCGGATTCTTCCTGGAATCCCATGTCAAGCTGCGTCCTGTTGAAACCAACACTGCGGGTGTCTATCTCGCCGGTGTGGCTCAGGGACCAAAGGATATTCCCTCTTCGGTCGCCCAGGGCAGCGCTGCAGCCGCCAAGGTCATCGGTCTGCTTTCCAAGCCTCGCCTTGAAAGCGATCCTCAGATCTCGTCGGTCAATATCAGCCGCTGTGTCGGCTGTGGCAAGTGCGTACGGGTTTGCCCGTTCCAGGCCATTGTGGAAACCGAAATTCGTGGAGAAAAGAAGGCGCAGGTTATCGAAGCCGTCTGTCAGGGATGTGGTCTTTGCACCGCTACCTGTCCTCAGGGCGCCATCCAGCTCTCCCACTTCACCGATAATCAGATTCTTGCGGAGGTAGACGCGCTATGTCGGTCCTGACAGGCAAAGAACTCCGGGTCGTGGGCTTCCTCTGCAACTGGTGCTCCTACGGCGGTGCCGACACCGCCGGTGTTGCCCGGTTCACGCAACCTACAGACCTGCGTATCATCCGTGTCCCCTGTTCGGGACGCGTCAATCCGCTCTTCCCGCTCAAGGCCCTGCTTTCCGGAGCGGATGGAGTACTTGTTTCCGGCTGTCATCCGCGTGACTGCCACTATTCCGAAGGCAATTACTATGCCCGGCGGCGTCTCGAAGTGCTCAAGGAATTCCTGCCCATCGTGGGTATCGATCCGAGACGCTTTGAATACACCTGGGTTTCCGCCTCGGAAGGTCAGCGCTGGCAGCAGGTTGTCACTGCATTCACCGAGCAGATTCACAAGCTCGGCCCTGCACCTAAGTTCGACGAGGTCAAACCCATCTATGATCTGCCGGCCAACCTTGACCTTCTGACGCCCCTGCGCCCTCTCGGCTGCGGCGTCAATCCCAAGGCAATGGACGAGCTGAAGGGGCAGATCAGAGCAGCGCTCGAAGCAGGCGAAGTGGAATTCGTCATCGGCTGGCAGCAGGGTTATGATCCCCTGCACACCACGCCCCTCTACATGCGCAAGCCCGAAGATGTGGAAAAGCTGGTCTGGGGCCCGCTCAATCTGCATTCCCTTGCCACATTCCTCCCCAGCCTCAAGGGCAAGAAGGTAGGCGTTGTAGTCAAGGGATGCGATTCCCGCGGTGTTGTGGAGCTGCTGCAGGAAAACCTTATCAACCGTGAAGATGTGGTCATCTTTGGTATGGGCTGCAACGGAACCGTGGATATCAACCGGGTTCTTGCCAAACTCGGCGATGTTTCAAACATCGAATCCGTAAAGGGCGTGGCGGCAACCCTCAAGGTCCGTGCCGATGGCAAGGACTACGAATTCCCCATGCAGGAAATTGCACAGGACAAGTGCCGGGCCTGCAATGTGCCCAACGCCGTCATTCATGATCACTTTGCCGGAGCTCCCACCAAGATTCCCGATGATGCCAAACCGGAACTTCCTGCAATCATGAGTTTCCTCGATGGGCTTTCTCTTGAGGAACGCATGGGCTTCTGGCGTGGTCACATTGAACGCTGCATCCGTTGCTACGCCTGCCGCAACGCCTGTCCCATGTGCGTCTGCCGCGACTACTGTGTTGCAGACAGCCGCGAACCCCACTGGCTGACTCAGGAAGATTCTCCCACACAGAAGATGTTCTTCCAGCTCATTCACGCCATGCACCTTGCCGGTCGCTGTACCGGCTGCGGCGAATGCAACCGGGCCTGCCCCATGGGCATTCCGGTGGGTGCGCTCAAGATGCAGATCGGCCGTGTGGTGCAGAAGCTCTTCGAGTATGCGCCTGGTATGGACGAAACAGCCGTACCTCCGCTTCTGGGCTTCCAGCTCGAAGAAAAGAACATTCAAGAACACCATATCGAGGGAGCATAATCCATGAGCGCCATACGATTCCTCGCTGCCGACGCGCTGGCCGAATGGCTGGCCAAAGTGGCGGCCACACGTCAGGTGCTGGCCCCTCGCAAGGAGGGCAAGTCGGTGGTGTTCCGGCCTCTGGTTGCCGGAGAAACTCCGACCCTGGCCCGCGCCACCGTATCACCCAAAGCTGCCGTTCTTCCCCCCTGTGAGACCCTGATCCGCTTCAAGGGAACCAAGGACCCGGAAGACCCGGCCAAGGTCACCGTGGAACTTGAGGCCAATCCTGCAGCCGCGCCCACCGTTCTGTTCGGAGGTCGCTCCTGCGATGCCCGCGGCTTTGTCATTCTGGATCAGGCCTTCCTGAAAGGTCGCTTCCAGGATCCCTACTACAAGGCGCGTCGTGACAATCTGCTTGTTGTTACACAGACCTGTACAGCGCCCTGCTCAACCTGCTTCTGCCACTGGACAGGCGGTGGCCCCACCGACCCGACAGGATCGGATGTTGTCTTCACACCGGTGGATGGCGGCTTTGTGCTGGAGGCGGTTTCCGACAAGGGAGAAGCCTTCCTTGCCGAATCCGGTCTGGCCGATGGAACGGACAAGCTCGAAGCAGCCAAGGCAGTCAAGGCCCAGGCCGAGTCCATGCTTGCTCCCGCTCCGGACATTTCCAGCTCGCCGCGGCGTCTTGAGGCTCGCTTTACCGATCTGAAATTCTGGACCGAACAGACTGCCAAGTGTCTGTCCTGCGGCGCCTGTACCTACATGTGCCCAACCTGTCAGTGTTTCAGCATTACGGATGAAGGGAACCAGCTTGATGGTCGTCGTCTTCGCAGCTGGGACAACTGTATGTCCCCCCTGTTCACCCGCGAAGCCAGCGGACACAATCCGCGTGCCGACAAGGCCATGCGCATGCGCAACCGTGTCTCGCACAAATACTGGTATGCCCCGGACTATGCCGATGGGCAGGTGGCCTGCACAGGGTGCGGCCGCTGCATCAAGCAGTGCCCGGTCTCGCTGGATATCCGCGAAATCGTTCTTAACGCCATCGCGCCCGATGCCGAAGCCGAATAAGGAGTTCCCATGACTTGCACCTGCGGGCATAACCCCTTCCTGCCGGAAATGGCGACGGTCATCGAAACCGTGCAGGAAACGCACAACATCAAAACGTTCCGCGTCCGCTTCGATGACGAGGAAAAGATGAAGAACTTCACCTTCCAGCCTGGACAGGTGGGACAGCTCTCCGTCTTTGGAGTGGGCGAATCAACCTTTGTAATCAACTCCTCGCCGACCAGAATGGACTATCTCCAGTTCTCCATCATGAAAGCCGGCGAAAACACAGCCGCCCTGCACAAGCTCAATGCCGGGGACAAGATTGGGGTTCGGGCTCCTCTTGGCAACTGGTTCCCCTATGATCAGTGGCACGGGAAAAACGTGTTCTTCATCGGTGGCGGTATCGGTATGGCCCCCATTCGTACCATCATGATGTTCATGCTGGATAACCGGAAGGACTACGGAGAAATCAGCCTTCTCTACGGTGCCAAAACGCCGGGAGATCTTTCCTTCAAGGAAGATATGCCGGACTGGCTTGGACGTCCTGACCTCAATACAACCCTGACCATCGACAATCCTGCCGAAGGCTGGGAACACAAGGTAGGACTGATTCCCAACGTGTTGCGCGAACTTGCTCCCAAGCCCGACAACACCATCGCCGTACTCTGCGGCCCGCCCATCATGATCAAGTTCACCCTGCAAGCCCTCGTGGAGCTTGGATTCCCGGATGAACAGATCTACACCACACTCGAAAAGCGTATGAAGTGTGGCATCGGCATCTGTGGGCGCTGCAACATCGGTGGAAAGCTCGTGTGTGTTGATGGCCCTGTATTCTCCAATAAGCAGCTCAAGGAACTGCCTCCTGAACTGTAAAAATGGAAGCAGGCTTTCCTGCACAGGGAAGCCTGCTTCATTCCAGACCGCATCAAGCAAAAGGGCCTGTTTCGACAGGCCCTTTTTTATAGTACCCAAGGGGATTTTCATGGTCCCTTCTTCATAGCGGTTTTCCCTTCCTGACAGGCCGGACAACCCGCCTCTCTCAAAGAGCAAATTTCTGCTACCCCAACCTGTCAGGCCTGCAATGTCTGTTTACCAGCCAGTAAGAACAACTCCAAAAACAGAAAACTATTATCAACAAAAAAGCAGCTCCAGTTGCGCCTCAAGGAGAACTTTTCCCTTCTTCTGAAAAAACTACTTACTCCGGGTAGTTCCCGCACGGTAGATATTGTCCACTCTCGCTCCGTTTCTCACGAAAAGACACACTGCCACGCACCACCCCAACGAACCCGGCTCCGACCGTTTACGGAAAAAGATAAACCTCCAATCCGAACTCTGTGCGCAGCCCTTCTGTCATACGCTTTTCCTCATTACCCTCTTGATGAGGAGGCAAGTGATGCTCTTCCTGCCAGAAACCCCATTCATCAAGTGTGTCATGGCTTCACGCTCTGAGCAGCGGAAGGATGCAATTCTCCGCGATTCATGGGTGTTGTTGACTGTCCCGCGTTTCCTTCACCGCGCCCTTTACGCCCTGTGTAGAAATCGGCTGGCGATTCCTTCCCAGTTCTGGGGAAAGGGGCTTGCCTGCGAAGCATTCTGTACTGTGTTATGGTTTTTCTGTCCTGAATATTCCGGAACTAGTCGCCCTCACAGCGATATCCTATCTTCCCTCACAACGACTTATGGAACGGCTGGGTATGGCTCACAATGCAGAAGATGATGCCAATCAATCTCTTCTCCCCACGGGTCACATGTTCTGTTGGCTAAGGCCTGAGCAATTCATGAAGCAACAGTCCAAATGGCAAAATACATTCTTCTAAAAAGTAAAGGATAAGCTCCGTTGAAAAGCCCAACCCATCTTTCTTCAAAAAATTCCATAAAAGAAGGCGATCTGTTCACCACAAACAGACCGCCTTTCCTTTTCAGAATGCAGGCTTTCTGGGAAACAGTCTTTCCCGAAGGCCGCAGCTAGGCTTTCTGCGCAAGCTGCTCACGCACATAGGGTACGAGGCCACCCTTATCAATCAGGTTCTGCATAACCGGAGAGAGCGGCGGAACCTTGATCGTCTCACCATTGGTCAAATCCCGGATAACACCGGCTTCTGGATCGATTTCCAGAGTATCCCCATCATGAATCTTATCCACCTCATCGCCTATTTCCAGGAGCATGAGGCCCATATTGAAGGCATTCCGATAGAAGATACGTGCGAAGCTGTGTCCCACGACAACCTTCATCCCAGCGCCAAGAATCGCAATGGGGGCATGTTCACGGGATGAACCACAGCCAAAATTGCGCTCTGCTACCAGGATATCGCCCTCATGAACACGCTTGACCCAGCCGTGTTCCAACCCTTCCATGCAGTTTTCACCAAGCTTCTTGGCATCCGTTGTCACAAGAAAGCGGGCTGGGATAATGGCATCTGTGTCAATATGTGCGCCAACTTTATGTACTTTACCAGTAAAGGCCATTGAAAATCTCCTTGTCTACAGGCAGAATTCCCAACAGGGATCCGGGATATAATCCCGCTTCCTTCAGAGAAAGCTCCTGCGCTGTCTCAGACGCCGAATCTGATGAACGTACCCAGTATATATGCCAACTGATTACGTCTGTTTCAGACTTCTACACATTCATACAAAAATGAAGTAAACGACTCCACATTTCCCTGCAGGAAATGCTACAGCTGATCAGGTCCGGCAATAACTCCGGCAACAGCAGAAGCCGCGGCTACACAGGGGCTGGACAGATACACTTCTGCCTCAAGGCTCCCCATACGCCCTCTGAAATTCCGATTCGTCGTGGCGATGCAGCGTTCTCCATCTCCCAGAATTCCCATATGTCCACCGAGGCAGGGACCACAGGTTGGAGGACCTACGATACAGCCTGCATCGGAAAAGACCTCAAACAGGCCTTCATGCATGGCCTGCCGCCAGACTGCAGGAGTAGCAGGAAGAACGATACAGCGGACTCCCTTGGCCACCTTGCGTCCCTTAAGTACAGCAGCAGCATCACGCATGTCGGAAATACGACCGTTGGTGCAGGAACCAATGACAACCTGATTGATGCTCAAGTCCTTCACTTCAGAAACAGGTTTGGTATTTTCCGGAAGATGGGGACAGGCAACCTGCGGTTCCATGCTGGAAACATCCATATGAACCACACGTTCATAGGTAGCTCCCTCATCTGGAGCAATCCGTGGAGCATCCGGACGGCCATGTTCGGCGCAATACGCCAGCGTCACATCATCGGAGGGGAAAAGACCGCATTTTCCACCTGCTTCAATGGCCATATTGGAGATGGACAGACGAGCTTCCACATCCAGTTCAGCCAGCGTCGAGCCCGTAAATTCCAGAGACTTGTACAGGGCGCCATCAACGCCGATTTCTCCAATCAGGCGCAGAATAAGGTCCTTTCCACGAACCCACTTGGGCATTTTGCCCTCAATTTTCACCAGAATGGTCGGGGGAACCTTGAACCACAAAGATCCCATGGCCATACCGGCAGCCACATCTGTAGAACCAAGGCCGGTTGCAAAGGCCCCAAGGCCGCCATAGGTACATGTATGGCTGTCTGCACCGATGACCACATCACCAGGGCCAACAAGACCAAGTTCAGGCAACAGGGCGTGTTCAACCCCGCAGTTGCCGCCTTCATAATAATGCGTAATTCCCATTTCCTTGGCAAAATTGCGGCTGACAAGGACCTGGTTTGCAGAATCAATATCCTTCTGCGGCGTAAAATGGTCCATCACCAGAAAGACACGATCCTTGTCAAAGACCTTTGTCGCGCCCATGGCACGGAAAGATTTGATGGCAAGCGGCCCGGTGATGTCATTGGCCAGAACTCCAGAGAGCTGACAATTCACGATTTGTCCGGCTTCGCGGATTTCTTCATCCGTGTGAGCCTGAAGAATTTTCTGAGCAAGCGTATGCGGCATGGAAAAGGCTCCGGAACTGTTTGAAGGTTTCAAGAAGTTCCGATTCGGGGAGCGAACCCGAATCGGGACAAAAAATCAATCGATTGTGGGGATAATGCGCTTGCCTTCCTGTACC
>CAMLXE010000057.1 GCA_946490455.1 uncultured Desulfovibrio sp.
CTTGAGATCATCCCCGGAGACATCATGGAAGACGCCGTGGCCGAATGCGAAAAGACCATGAAAGCCAACGTGGGCAATGTGGGCGAAGCTACGGAAAAACTGGTCAGGGCCTTTGCAGACATGGGGATTCCACGCGAATCCGTGGAAAAGCGCCTTGGTCACCGCATCGATGCTATTCAACCAGCCCAGATCATCGCCTTTCGCAAGATCTACGCATCCATCAATGATGGCATGAGCGAACCGAAAGACTGGTTTGATCTGCCTGCAAATGACAATCAGGATCCCATTGAGATTACAGGAAAGCCAGCCCCCGAACAGCCTGTCCACACGGCAAAGAACGGAGGCAGAAAACGTGCAGCGGCACCTGCTCCAGCTGATGACGGAAACGGCAACAGCAACGCTCCTGCGGAGACTCAGGTCGCTGATGTCGTGAATACTGCGCCTGTTTCTTCGCCAATCTGCCCCAGAACAGGCGGAAGCGTCTCCGACTGGACATGCTCCGAGTGTGAGGAACGCAATGGCTGTCCTGCGTGGCAACAATAACCGGTCCGCCCTCCTCCGGACTGTCAACCATACAGCCTGCCGGGGGCTTCATACCCGGCACGGAAAAGCACTGAACAACTACGGGAGGACTCTCCATCATGACCAGAGAAGAATTTATTGAACAGTCGCTGAACAAGGCACGTTCTACCTACGAACGTCCTTTCAATCGTATGGACATGAAGATCGCCCTCTCCTCTCTTTGCGATGTGGCTGCCGCCGAACTTCTGAAAGGAGAGAAAATCCCTCTGCCAGGCCTTGGCAAGCTGAAGGTGAAAGAGAGGGCTGCCCGTACCTGTCGCAACCCCAGAACTGGAGAAGCGATTGCGGTTCCGCCTTCCAGGAAGGCCGTTTTTGCACCGTGCAAGGATTTCAGGGAATCGTGCAGGGCGTAGGGGAAAAGGGTCCTGAAACGGACAATGCCGTTCAACGCCGGCAGAATCGTTCAGGATGCAGGGAAAGGACAGCGCGGTGTACCATAAGGAGGACGCATGACGGAGCGTCTCATAGGCAAACGGGAAATAGCGGTCATGTTTGGGACATCCCACAGCGTAGCCGCTTCCATTCTGGCGGGCAAGGGAGTGTACCCGATCGATCTCGGGGCCGGACGCAGTCACGGGTTGCGCTGGCTGGAATCCGCCGTGCAGCGAGTTGTCCTCGCCCTGCACGCCGAAGCGCAGCCCAAACCCAAGGAACCCCGCCCCCCACGCGTGCAACCTGTATGCAGGCTCGCGGCAATGAGTGCCGACGACATTCACAGATTGACCACAGGCCAATGTGTCCAGTAACCTGCCACCAGGCGCATTTGGCACATGATGGAGGCAAATCATGGCCATTCGTGAGCGGAAAGGCCGCGCATCGCCGTGGCAGTGCTACTGGAACAACCCCATTACCGGCAAACGCGAGTGCGCGAATTTTGCAACAAGGCTTGAAGCAGAAAAATACGATTCCCTGATCAAGCACCGCATCAGGTTTGACAGGGAATCCTTCAAAAAAGGAGAAGAGGAAGGACAGGATACCGACGCCCAGGAAGCCTTGACACTTGAAATGTGCTATCTGGCATACCTGAAACAAAAGCAGTTCAGCAGAGGGTCAATAGCGTGGCAAATCGGCTCCATGCGCTATCCTCTGCAAAAACTTGGATCGCTCCCTGTCAGGGAAATCACACGGATGCACCTTGAAGAGCTCAAGGCGGAAATGCTTGCCATGCCGGTCAAGTCGGCCAGTACACGGGGGCGGCTGTCGGTTCTGCGCACGGTTCTTCGCTGGTGTACGGCACAGGGCTTCATGGATCCTCTGGAGTTTCCCAAACTTCCACCTGCCCAATATGAAAAGTTCATTCCCCCCTCTCCGGAGGAACTGGCAGCCATCATGTCTGCAGGTTCACCACACATTGTGCGTGTGGTCGTGCTTGGGGCGCAATGCGGCGTTCGGGTCGGGCCGTCCGAGATGTTCCGGCTCACATGGCAAGACGTTGATCTTGCGCAAGGACTGTTGCGTGTGCACGGGGCCATGAAAAACCGTAATGCCCCATGGCGTGAAGTCCCTATACGGGCAAGCCTTTTGCCACTTTTTGCGCAATGGCAACGGGCGGACATGGAGACTGGAGCAACGCACCTTGTCCATTACAGAGGAAAGCCGGTGATGAGCATAAAGCAGTCGTGGACGCATTCCCTCAAACGTGCAGGGATTATCCGACGTATTCGTCCCTATGACCTGCGCCATGCCTTTGCCACCGAACTGATCGCAAACGGCGTGGATATAGGAACGGTCGCGAGGCTCATGGGACACAGTAGCCCGACCATGATTTTGACACACTACCAGTACGTCATGGACGTGCAAAAGAGGGCTGCGGTCGAAGCGTTGCCGGATATTTTCCATGTGCCCGACTTCATGTGCCCAAAAAGCAAGGCACCTGCCGGGAACAAGCAAGTGCCTTAAAAAATTGGCGCGCCCGGAAGGAATCGAACCCTCGACCAAGAGCTTAGAAGGCTCCTGCTCTATCCGACTGAGCTACGGACGCGTATTCGCATCGGGAAACTTACAAAAACTCATGCGGGCAGTCAAGTTTTTTATGAGGTTCCTGTTTGAGGGAATGGCGTCGGAGCGCAGCGCACGGAGATGACTTTTTCCTGTACCGGCATCTGAAATGACCGGGGCTCTCTGTCTGAAACGGATTCCGGTTTCGATGTGCTTTTCCTCTTTTTTGCGGTCTGATGCACTGAAAGCGTTTTGATAAGGGGCGTTGCGGAAGGAATCAGAAAAGGGGCAGAAAGCCGTGGTCACGCAATCGATAAGGCTCGAATAGGGGCCTTAAGTCAAAGGGCACAAAAAAGCCCTGTCTTTCTTCTGAAAAACAGGGCCCTTTTCTTATGAACGCCGAGGACTAGTTGGCGGGAACGACAGCGCCGTCGTACTTCTTGTCCATATAGTCCCTGACCTTATCGCTCTTGAGAGCGGCGGCCAGAGCCTTGAGTTCCGGACGGTTTTCATCGCCGGCCCGGACAGCAAGGATGTTGGCGTAGGTTGTGGCGGCAACGGAGTCGGCAGCTTCAACGGCCAGGGCGTCCTTCACCTTCAGACCACCCAGAATGGCGTAGTTGCCGTTGATGATGGCGATATCCACATCAGGCAGAGCGCGGACGAGCTGAGCGGCTTCGATTTCCTCAATCTTCAGCTTCTTGGGGTTTTCGGCAATATCACGACGGGTTGCGGTCAGACCGGCTCCATCCTTCAGCTTGATGAGGCCTTCGGACTGCATGAGCAGAAGGGCTCTGGCTTCGTTGGTGGTGTCATTGGGAACAGCCACGAGAGCGCCGTCCTTCAGATCGGCCATGGACGAGGTCCGGCCGGCATAGATGCCGAAGGGTTCATAGTGAACGGCGGCAATGGAAACCAGAGAGGTTCCCTTTTCCTTGTTGAAGTCGTCAAGGTACGGCTTGTGCTGGAAGAAGTTGGCATCCAGTTCCTTGCCTTCCAGAGCCATGTTGGGCTGCACGTAATCGGAATATTCGATGATTTTCAGCTCATAGCCCTGCTCTTTCAGCAGTTCACCGGCAACTTTGAGAATTTCGGCATGAGGCGTCGGTGACGCGCCTACACGAATCTGGGTGGCTGCCTCGGCCGTCTGAAACGAGCCGGCAACCAGACTCAGGGCCAAAAGGGCAATGCCGCCAATGGTGCGCAAGGTATGCATGATATTCCCCACTCGGTTAAGGTTATGCTTGTCCGGTCTGGCAGTGCAGCTTGTCTGCTCTGCTTCGGCGAATCAGATGCGTCTGTCGCTGCGTCTGGTAGCCCAGTTTCCAAAAGACTGGAAGATCTGAACAATGACAATCAGCAAAACGACGGTCGCGAACATGATGTCCGTCTGATACCGGTTATAGCCATACATGATTGCCAGCTTGCCGAGCCCGCCTCCGCCTACGGCGCCGGACATGGCCGAATAGCCGAGGATGGTGGTCGCGGCAATGGCGCTGCCGTTGATAAGCGAGGGAGTCGCCTCCGGCAGCATCACCTTCCAGATGATCTGCATGGTCGAGGCACCCATGGACTGGGCAGCTTCGACGACCCCGGGGTCCACTTCAAGCAGCGACGATTCCACAAGCCGGGCCACAAAGGGAGCCGCGGCAATGACCAGCGGCACGACGGTCGCGTTGTTGCCTATGGTGGTTCCCACAATGATTCTGGTAAGCGGAATCACGGCAATCATCAGAATCAGGAACGGGAAGGAGCGTGTCAGATTCACGAAGACATCCAGCACGGCATACACCAGAGGACAGGGCTTGATGCCGTCCTGCCTGCAAATAACAAGCACGATTCCCATGATCATGCCAAAGACATAGGCAAAGAAGGTGGAGAGCAGTGTCATGTACAGGGTATCCACAACACCTTCCAGCAACATTGCCAGGGTATCCTGATCAAACATGACTCATTTCCTCCAGCATGAGACCCTTTGCCTCGGCATAGTCTCTGATTTTTCTGCAAACGGATTCGTCATCGGGCAGCTGGAGTACCATCTGTCCGAAGGCTGTGCCCCCGATGTCACGGGTATCGGCAAACATGATGTTGACAGGGCAGCCACAGGCAAGAACAAGATTGCCGATGACAGGTTCAAAGGATGACCGCCCGTTGAAAATGATCCGGTAGAGCCGTTCATGCGGCATGTTCTGCAGGGCTTCGGGAATCACCAGCTGCCGGGCTTCCTCGGTACGGGGATGGAAGAAGACCTCTTCCACAGCGCCTGTCTCGGCAATTTTTCCATGACTGATGATGGCAACCTGATTGCAGATCTTTTCAATCACGCTCATTTCGTGCGTGATGATGACCGCGGTAATCCCCAGACGCTGGTTGATGTCCTTGATCAGCGAAAGAATGGATTCCGTTGTGGCCGGGTCCAGAGCGGAGGTTGCTTCGTCGCAGAGCAGCACATCCGGATTGGTTGCAAGGGCTCTGGCGATGGCTACACGCTGCTTCTGTCCGCCGGAAAGCTGGGACGGATAGGAGCGGATTCTGTCCGCCAGTCCCACAAGCTCCAGAAGCTCACAGGCACGGCTGCGAGCCTTTTCCCTGCTCACGCCGGCAAGCTCGAGGGGAAAACAGACATTTTCCTCTGCCGTTCTCTGCATGAGCAGATTGAACTGCTGAAAGATCATACCCATGGAACGCCGGGCCTTGCGCAGTTCCGCCGTACTCAGCCGGCACATGTCCCTGCCCTCAAAGAGGACACTTCCACCTGTGGGACGTTCGAGCATGTTGATGCAGCGCACGAGCGTACTCTTGCCGGCGCCACTTTTCCCGATGATACCGAAAATATCGCCTTTCCGAATGCTGAGGTTTATCCCCTGAAGGGCATAGACCTCCGTATTCTTGTTTCGGAATTTCTTTTCAAGATTGACAATCTCAATAATGGGGTCCGCCATCCGTACCTCTCTCCTCTCCTCATTTCTACCCGGTCAACATAGTAGCGGCAGCCCTTGCCGTCAAATGAAAGATTGGCCATACACAGAAACAGGAGCCGGATCATGCGCAAAAGAGCCATTCCGGGATGTTTGCCGTTCTCTCCGGCCCGGAATGGCCGGAAGGCAGGTCTTCTCCTCGCTCTGCCCTGCCGGAATGAATCCTCAGGAAGAGTCTCCCCGGCCACCTTCTGAAACATATGCCGCAATGGAGCGTTTTCGCAGACGTCAGGCTATTGAAAGCCTTATCTGCGGCACCGGCAGAACACTTTCCCGTGCGCCTCAAGGCGTTCCGCGACCGAGCAGAAAGGGAAATCCTCCTGTCGGCCACCGTTCTGTCCAGCAACCCATGACGTTATGGATACCAGCAGGCGGAATGTACGGCGGCGTTCCCGTTCTGGCAGAAGCATTCCGTGCAGGAACCCTGCCGCAGTGCGGAATCCCCAACGTCCCGCAGGCCCGGCAGTCTCTACTTTGGGATAGAATGCTAAGAAAAATCTATACCAAAGTCCCGCAGGCCCGGCAGCCTCTCCGAAACAGAGCTTCCACCTGGAAGCGCTCCATAAAAACCGTCTGCCCTGTCCGGACAGGTTCCGGTCCGTTCGCCCTGCCAGAACAGCCGGCTCCGTTCACTACTCGTGCAGAGAGCGCTGCATGTCGCGGTTTTCCGCCCTCTTCTTCAGCTCCACCCGGTGGTCATAGAGCTTGCGCCCACGTCCAAGTGCCAGCTCCACCTTGATTTTTCCGTTATTAAAATACATCTTGGCCGGGATGACGGTAAGCCCCTTCTGCTCCACCTTGGCAGCCCAGATCCGGATTTCATGGGCATGCAGCAGCAGCTTGCGGGGGCGATCCGCATTCTGCACCACATAGCCGGCATTGCTGTAGGGAGCGATGTGCAGCCCAAGAATCCAGGCTTCCCCATCCCGAAATTCCACATAGCTGTCAGAGAAGCTGACCTGACCGGCACGCAGACTCTTGACCTCGGGGCCAGTCAGAACAATCCCTGCTTCCAGTGTTTCCAGATACTCATAGAGATGACGGGCCTTGCGGTTGTCACCAATCAGGGCGCCGCCGCTTTTCTTTGCACTCATGAAAATCTATCTCCTCGCGGACAGCATGGCGTAAATGGCCTTGACCGTCCAGCCGGTTGTTCGGGTCTGCACCCTCCGGGCAACCTCACGCGGCGAGCCTCCGGCACGACGCTCTTCTTCAATCAGGGCAAGCACCGTGTCCCGATCGGTTTCCGTGCTTCCCGTTTCCGGCGGCCCGATGACAACCGTCATTTCGCCCAGAAGTTCACCCTCTGGCATGCCGTTCTCAAGCCTGCCGAGCAGATATTCCTCATGGGTCTTGGTCAGTTCCCGGGCAATGCAGTATTCGCGCGGACCAAGCACGGCATGAGCCACGGAGAGGGTTTCGGCAAGCCGGTCCTTGCGTTCAAAGAAGACAAGCGTCAGCTGCAGGGCAGAAAAGGGAGCCAGCGTCTTTTCTCTGTCTGCACGACTTCTTGGCAAAAATCCAAGGAAAACAAAAGGCTGAGGCGGAATCCCACTCCCGGCAAGCGCCGTCACGGGAGCGCTTGGTCCCGGTACGACAGATACGGGAATCCCTTCTGCACGGCAGGCACGCACCAGCCGGTAGCCGGGATCGGCCACCAGCGGCAGGCCGGCATCAGAAATCAGGGCCAGCGTCTTTCCGCTCTTTAGTAGTTCAAGCACTTCTTTAAGTTTATCGGTTTCGTTATGATCGTGAAAGCTCATGAAGCGACGGGCACTTATGCCACAACGCTGGCACAGAAGCCCTGCTCTTCGCGTATCCTCGGCAAGGACCATATCGACCGATTCAAGAATTTCGCGGGCCCTTGGAGAAAGGTCACCAGGGTTGCCAAGAGGTGTTGCCACCACCCACAGATTCGGAGAGCTCAACATGGCGATGATGTTCCAGTTCTAGGGTTGTACCGGTATCAACTACGCAGACAAGATCAAAACGACAGGGCGCGTCCCAGGCGTCATGGGCAGCCAGATAGGCATGTGCTGCCCGCAGAAAATTTCGCTGCTTGGCAGGGGTCAGGCTTTCTGCAGGAGAAACCAGACCGCCTCTGGAACGGCTTCTCACTTCCACAAAGACCAGTGTCCGGCCGTCCCGGCAAACCATATCCAGTTCCAGATGGCCGCAACGCCAGTTCCGGACGAGGATACGCATTCCGGCACGTTCAAGCAACTCCACTGCCGCTTCTTCTCCTGCTCTGCCGAGCAGGGCACGTCTGTCCGTCATAGGTCTTCCGAAAGAGGGTCTTCTCCCGCAGCGTCAGAACAGTGAACCCTGCGTCTGTACCGGCAGCTCTCTTTCCGGGAGAACCCCCCGGAAGGTCAGCCTGTGCAGGGGACAGGGCCCCAGTCTGTTCAGCGCCTCAAGGTGTTCCCTTGAGCCATAGCCCTTATGTTTCGCAAAGCCATAGCCGGGATAACGGTGGTCGAGCTTTTCCATCAGCATGTCCCGGAAGGTCTTGGCAAGAATGGACGCAGCAGAAATGGCCGGCATCAGGGCATCGCCCTCGACGATGGCCCGCTGTCTGGGAGCGGCCTCCCAGCCCCGCATCCGGAACAGATGCTCGGGAATGATCTGATTGCCATCGACAAGCAGCGCTTCCGGGCGAACCTTCAGCACACTGGCCGCATGGCACATGGCCCTGAATGTCGCCTGCAGGATATTGATGCGATCAATTTCAGCCGGCCAGACAACGCCCAGTCCCCAGGCCACGGCTACAGTACCGATTTCCGCGGCCAGTCCGTCGCGTCGCGAGGGAGACAGGGTCTTGGAATCGGCAAGTCCGGGGATGTGTGCCCCTTCCGGCAGGATCACGGCAGCAGCAACCACGGGACCGGCCAGGCAGCCGCGTCCGGCTTCATCGATGCCAGCCTGTCTGGATGCAGCAATTTCGGGAAAGACAGCAGAACTGCGGGATACGGGACACAGCAGAAGGCTGTCTGCTTCTTTCCGTTCCTGCCTGTGCTTGTGACCGGCCATTGGCAATTCCTGTATGAAAAATCTGGTTCGGAAGGCCCGGAAGTTTCGCTATCCGAAGCCGACGACAGAAGGACGCGGACGTCAGATGCGCCCCCTGCTCCATCCAGCCGCAATGCGGAAAAGGCCTCCACGCGCTTCCCGCTGGACGGGAGAAGACGGCAGCCCCCCG
>CAMLXE010000058.1 GCA_946490455.1 uncultured Desulfovibrio sp.
CATCTCTGTCTGATGACATCGGAGAACCTGCTCCCGTTCCCTTTTATACGGAGGAGCCACAGGCGCGGGCCAATACGCTGGCTTCTTCTCTTACTCCTCCATTGGCGCAGGGATTGCCGTCCTGGACGGAGCTTGCACCAGTTATCCAGACAAGCCTGAAGTATGCACGGACCCACGAACCAGAACAGGTCGCAGTGGCGCATGGTGACCTCGCTGTCACTTGGGGCGACGTGGTAAATGCTCTTGTCCGACTGGAATCTCTGCTGCCACGGCTGGATAAGGAACGAGAACTGCTGGCTCAGCAGTTCCGCTGGATACGCCTGACGGAAGGTGCTTCCTTTTCGGGATACTATGAGCCGCTCGTCATGGCAAGCAGGGTCAGAAAGGGCGGATATTCCCAACCGTTATATCGCCTTCCCGGTGATCTTGAACAGCTGGAACTCGGACGTTTTCAGCCTTTGCTCACAGGCCAGAGACTTGTATATCGCATGGAGAAGGGCAAGCCTGTTCCGTACTATGACAGAGAGGAAATTGATGGCAGAAAAGGTGTCCTTCGCGGCAGAGGGCTTGAACTCGCCTGGGTAGATCCTGTGGATGCCTATTTCCTTCAGGTACAGGGATCAGGACGATTGCAGTTTGAAGATGGGACTGAAACGGCGCTTCTGTATGCGGGAACGAATGGACGTCCCTATCTGAGTATCGGCCAGTATCTCTCCGGGCTGGGACTTATCCCCGCAGATTCTGTCAGCATGCAGAGCATCCGAAAATGGCTGCGTGACAATCCGGAAGAGCTGGAGAATGTCCTGTATCGAAATCGTCGGTATGTCTTTTTCCGGGAAGCGGAACCTGCGTCTGGTCCTGTCGGCAGTATGGGGGTTCCCATTACCCCGTTTGTGACGCTGGCTGTGGATCGGGAAACCTTTCCTCTCGGTGCCTTGCTTGCTTTTGATGTGGAACTTCCCGATCCTGCAGGGGAGCTTTCTCCAGAAGGAGGCGTGAAAGCCTTTTCTGATCTGAGGGGACTTGGTATCGCTCAGGATGCCGGAGAGGCCATTCGCGGATCACGGATAGATCTCTTTTGTGGCAAGGGGGAACGGGCAGCCTTTATTGCCGGTCATCTCAATCGGCATGGAGAAGTATGGATGCTGCTGGCAAAATAGCGGAAGCCTCTGAAGACTGTCTCCTCTGATGGATAAGTGAGACAAGTTTTTCCTTGTGTATAGGGAACAAGACTTGACTTTTTCTTCGGGTTGCGGCTTTGCTGACCCATGAGTTTCGTTCTCTTTATTCTTCTTGGTTCGCTTGGCCTCTGGCTGGGAATGCCCAATCCTCTGCTCCAGCTTCCCCTGCTGGCGCTGCTCTATCCTGCAGCGCTTTACTGCATCGGGACAACAGCAGAAAGCTGGAAACAGGCTCTGAGGATCGGGTGGATCTGTGGCCTTGTGGCAGCTTCGGCCTGTCTTTACTGGATTTCCATCCCTGTACATGACTTTGGCGGGCTGCCGTGGCTTTTGGCTGTACCGTGTCCTCTGTTTATGGGCGCCTATATTGGTTTGTATGGAGGGCTTTTTGCGGCCCTGTCCCATATGTTGCGCGGGACTTCTCCCGTGCGCAGGAGCCTGTTGCTCGGGATGAGCTGGTATTTGCTGGAGGTCTTTCGCGGTTGGTTCCTGTCGGGGTTCCCCTGGTTGTCTCTGGCCTCAGCCTTTGCTCCCTGGCCAGCGTTTGTTCAGGGGGCGTCTCTGATAGGCGCATATGGTCTTGGAGGCCTTTATGCCGGTATCGCCTGTCTCGTGGCTGGGAGCTTTCAGGAAGAGACTCCCAAACGAGTGGGCTTGCCGTTGTTGGCCTTTGGCCTTTCTCTTGCGCTGATTGTCCTGTTTACGCTGATTGACCTGCGGGCAGGCGTCATCATGCTTTTTGTGGCCGGAGCCTTTCTCTCCTGGTTTCTGCGTCGGAGAGGACTGCGTTCTGCCGGATATGTTCTGGGTGGGCTTTTGTGCTGCCTTGTCCTTTTTTCCTATTCTTTCATTCGCTTATGGGAAACGGATCATGAAAGGGAGGAACCTCTTTCCGTTGCCCTGATTCAGGGTAATCTTGATCAGAATGTCAAATGGGAACCGACCATGCAGCGGCTCACCCTCCAGCGGTATCTGACATTAAGTCGTGAGGCTCTGGTCTTTCCGGATCCTCGTTTCGGTCGCCCGGACCTGCTCGTATGGCCAGAGACCGCAATGCCATTTGATTACGAGCGGCATCCTGTGTTTTCTGAACAGATTCGGGAACAGGCCCGCAAGGAGAAGGTTTCAATCCTGTTTGGGGCTCCTGGTTTCCGGCGCAATCTCGACGGTTCCACAAGTACATTTAATTGTGCTTATCTGGTGGGGCCTGATGGCGTTGATGCCGGGCAGTATGAGAAGGAGCATCTGGTACCTTTTGGAGAATATACGCCACGGTATCTGGATATCCCATTCTTGCGTCCTCTCTTGCAGGGCGTTGGAAATTTTACCCCGGGAGAGCATACGGGCCCATTAAGAATGCGTCCGCTGACGAATGGTACGGGAGTTTCCGGGCAGGGAAATCCTGCCGGCAAGATGGACTCCGACAGTCAGCTTGTTCAGGGGCCTCTGATCTGTTATGAAGCTATCTTTCCAGAGCTTGCCCGCAAGCAGGTTATGCTCGGCGCCTCATTATTGGTGAATATCAGTAATGATGCGTGGTTTGGACGGTCTTCCGCTCCCGAGCAGCACTTGCAGCAGAGTGTGCTGCGGGCAGTGGAGCAGGGGCGCTGGCTTATCCGTGCAACCAATACGGGGATTTCCGCATTTATAGCACCAACAGGAATCATTACCGTACGCGGTGACCTGTTCAGAGCCGAGGTTGTACCCGGTCAGGTTGTTCCTCTTCAGGATAAGACCCTGTTTTTTTATGTGGCGCCCTGGTTGCCCTGGGTCGCCCTGGTCTGTCTGATTGCCCTGTTCCCCTGGCAGCTCAGACGCAGATTCTGACAGTTCACCATCCCCTTCGCCGTATTCGGGCGAAAACAACCATAACAATAAGGTATAACTATGCTTCAGCTTACTGATCTCAAAGCCAGAACGGCAACATTATCCAAACAGTTTGAAACCCTTTGGGGGCGGCTTTGACCAGCCTGGCCATGCTGAACGCCTTGCTGAAATAGAGAAAAAGCTTTCCGCACCAGACGCCTGGAATGAGCCGGAAAAGCTGACTCCTGTCCTCAAGGAAAAAAGTGTTCTTGAATCCTATCTGAATCGCCTTTCTGCCCTGAAGACAAGCCACGATAACATGCTGGAATGGCTTGAAATGGTACAGGAACTTTCTGGAGGTGCGGAAATCAAGGAAGGTGATGAAGCCGCGGAGGCTCTGGAATCTCTGGATGCAGAAATTACGCGTCTTGGTGAACTTCTTGAAGAGACGGAGCTGAATCTTCTGCTGTCGTCAGAAGAAGATCATATGGACGCCATCCTTGAAATACATCCCGGCGCTGGAGGTACCGAAGCTCAGGACTGGGCACAGATGCTGCAGCGTATGTATCTGCGCTGGGCTGACCTGCATGGCTACAAGGTCGAGGAGCTGGATTTTCTGCCCGGTGACGAGGCTGGTCTCAAGAGTGCGACGATGCGTATTTCCGGGGAAAACGTATATGGTTTTCTCAAGGGAGAACGGGGTATTCATCGGCTGATTCGCATATCTCCATTTGATTCTTCTGGACGTCGCCACACCTCTTTTGCCTCGGTTGATGTGATCCCCGATGCTGGAGATGATATTGAGATCGATATCAAGGAATCGGATTTGCGCATTGATATCTTCTGCGCCAGCGGTCCTGGAGGTCAGGGCGTAAATACGACCTACTCGGCCGTGCGGATCACACATATTCCTTCTGGAATATCGGTTCAGTGTCAGAATGAAAGATCACAGCACCACAACAAGGAATCGGCCATGCGTATTCTGCGCAGCCGTCTGTATGATCTTGAGCTGAGCAAACGGGATGCGGCCCGACAGGCCGAATATGCCGGAAAGAATGCGATCAGTTTTGGCAGCCAGATTCGGACCTATACCCTTCAACCTTACCGGTTGATCAAGGATCATCGCAGCAACTGCGAAATTGGTGATGTGGAATCCGTGCTTGATGGGCATATCGACAAGCTGTTGCGGGAATACCTCCTTTCCCGGCATGACAAGGCTTGATGAGGACTGGGAAAAAAATCTACTTTCATAGAAGGGACTGGAAACCAAAGCTGATAGAACTGTGAGGCTCCGTCATTCCATTGTGAGAGTCTGTTGTAGAATGTGAAGGCAAATTGGGTTCACATATGTTTGAGATATTCGTCAGTTGTTTGGCTATTCCGGAAGTTGGGACAAAAGAAGGAAAATAGATATAAAAAAATAGACTACCCCCTGTTTTTGCTTGATTTCACCGTTTATCGGCTTGTCAGGCAAAGGATGTTATTGTACACACTATCTGAACGTCGGGTTCCTTTTCTTACTGGCCCCTAACATTGTCTGAGGCGAATAAGTTCCGCAGTGAAGGCCTGTTTGCATTATAGCCCGGCACCATTACAAGAATACTGCAGTTTTTTACGGAGTTGTCATGAACAAGAGCGAACTGGTCAAATCTTTGGCCGAACAGGCCAATATTTCTCTGGATGAAGCGACCCTCGTAGTGAATACCTTTGTGGACAGCATGAAGGAATCCCTGCTTGAGGGAGGACGTGTGGAAATTCGTGGATTTGGCAGCTTCAAGGTTAAGGAATACGGTGGTTATGCCGGCCGTAACCCTCGTACGGGTGAAAAGGTTTCCGTACAGCCCAAGAGACTGCCTTTCTTCCGTGCCGGGAAGGAACTTAAGGAATACCTTAACGCCTAGAGTTTCGGTTGCGCGTCGTTCGTTCAATTTCCCGTAGAAAAGACAAGAACCCTGGGAGGTCTTTCCCCGGGGTTCTTTGTTCCTTCCTGTTGTGCCTTCTATCCTTCTCAGTCCTCTATTTGAGGAATGCCGAGGCCTCTGAGGAAAGAGAATTCAATTCCGAAGAGGTATCCTTCAGTTATGGAAATCCGTTGCCGTCAGGAGAAATAAACTGTTTTGGGCCTGCCTTGCGCATCCTTTATACGGCCAATACGCACGGGGTATTGCATCCTTGTCCTTCCTGAGGCCATTCTTCGCTTGGTGGTGTGGCCCGGCGGGCCACTGTGCTTCATGACTTACGCAATGAAGGAAATTTCCCTGTCCTCTATATCGTTGGTGCGAGAGAGTTTTCCAAGGAACGTAATGATGTTGGGACTGGAGAAGACAGCGTTTCTCCAGAACTTGTGCAGCGTCTTTATGATACGCTACATCCCGATGCTGGCTATCTTTCTTCAGCAGAAGCCGTCTGGTTCAAGGAGTTTATACCGAAGGCTTTTTCTCAGGTTGGAGAGCAGCCGGTAACTCAACGAATTGAAATCGGCGGATTGTCTGTAGCACTGATTTTTTTCCCGGATATCAATGAGAATGAGACTGAGCAGGATCGTACTCGAGTCCTGTCTTCCATATTGGCAGCTGCATACACAGCGGACAATGCGGATTTGAGAATCGGGGTGAGTCCTTGGGGATTTCAGCAGGAGTATGCCGCACGGGGAAGCCTGGCTCAGGCCTTCCATATTGTTTTGGGTGCTGGAGAAGGCGCTCACTTCCCTTTGGATACGGTATCAATGGAGCCGGCTGTTTGGGTACGTGCCGCCGAGGATGGGCGTAGCGTGATTGCCCTTGATCTGGAAAGCTGTCCTTCCCGTGGAATCAGCCCTGTCTGGGTTCAGGATCTGAATATCAGAGGACGGGAAATTCGGCTTGAAGAGAACATATTGGATGATAGTCAGATAGAAGAATTGTTACATGGTCAGTGATCACACTAGGATACGAAACCTATTTCGGGTAAATGAGATCGCATGTGAAATTTGTTATGGATATGGATTCATGTCTGCCGACATTCTATTACTGTGGATTGATTCGGGGCGATTCGTAGGTAGTTATATAGTTCTGTTCAGACAGAAATGGTGAATGGTGCCTTCAGAAGGCAGCTATCCATTTTTCTACGTTACCTCCTACTTGAATGGAAGGTCATATATACTGACCGGTTTTGTCACTACTGTCAGTAGAGTTTGCTGTTGTTTTTTGAGAGAGCTGTGGCAAAGAATTGCCCATGGCTTATCATTCGATATCAATGCTGTTTTCCCCGATATCCCTTAAGGAGTATATCGAAAAATTACCATTATAATGGTCGCCTTGTCTTGTTAAAAAGATCTGTGGACAGTGCTTGTTGAATCATTGGCTTGATGAAGGGACAAGTAAGGAACTCGATACGTTCAACCAGTTTGTCAGGTAGTTACGTAATCTTGGATATTTTATTATTGAATTATAAATAGTTTCAAAAATAAAAAATATTCAGGATATCCTTTTACTAGTTTACATAACGATATACTAAATATTCTTAGTAGAGTGGATTTATTATTTTTCCATTCGTTTCAGTTTTCTGTGCAGTGTTGAAAGTGAAATACCTAATTGATTGGCTGTTGCTGTTTTATTTCCATTATTTTTTTCGAGAGATTCTAATATAAATTTTGTAACTTCTGATTTTAGTTTCCCATTTGTAGTGTTTTTTTCTTTAATTGTTGGAGATGGTAGTGAGGATTGTCCATGAGATCCGAGAATAGAAGCAATTTCTTCATAGGATATAATGGTATTTTTTGTTGTCACAATAATTCGTTCTATAATATTCTTTAACTCACGGATATTTCCAGGAAAAGAATAGGATCTGAGAAAGCGTAGAGCTGATTCGGATAGGATTGGACAGGGTTTGCTGAGTGTCTTCGACATGAGACCAAGAAAATGATTGGCAAGGCTTGCGATATCTTCTTTTCTCTCTCTGAGAGGAGGGAGTCTGAGCGATAACACATTGAGACGATAAAATAGATCTGCCCTAAAAATTTTTTTCTTCACGGCCCCTTCAAGATCAACATTGGTAGCACAAATGATCCTGACATCGATCGGGATAAGCGATTTTCCACCGATACGTCGAATTTTTTTTTCTTCTAGTACCCGTAAAAGGCGAGCCTGCACCCCCATAGATATTTCTCCAATCTCATCTAGGAAGAGCGTGCCTCCATGGGCAATTTCAAAGAGTCCAGGATTGCCTCCTTTCTTCGCTCCTGTATAGGCTCCTTCTTCATATCCGAACAGTTCGCTTTCTAGAAGACTTTCCGGGAGAGCTGTACAGTTTATGGCTACAAAGGGTTTTTCATGCCGTGGAGAGGCAAGATGTATGCCTTGGGCAAACATTTCCTTGCCCGTCCCTGACTCTCCAAGAATCATGACCGTAGACGGGTATTGGGCATAGCTGCGTGCAGTTTCGAGAAGTTGTCTTGAAGAGAGAGAATGACATATGATATCATCGAATGTATGTTGGGCAACATGTCCTCGATTATGAAGTTTTTTTCGTATGTTCTGCTCTATTTTTTGCAGTTGGGCTGCTTTTTGAATTACAACGACCCCTCCGCAATGACGGTTATCTATGGTGAATACCGGATTTAAGGAAATAGCATAGTTGTTTTTGCGAATGCTGCGTACTTCCCCAAGCCATTTCTGTCTTGTCCGAACAGCTGTATCAATACCGGTTTTTGACAGGAACTGGTTTTTCCCTCTTTCCATATTTCCAGAGCCATCTGCTTCAGAAAAAAGATTTCTGGCCAGCTGGTTAAAATGTATGACATTGCCATTTTCATCCATGGAAAACAGGGCAAGAGGTACAGAATCAAGCATGATGGTAAGTCGGGCATGTGACTCCTGTTTTTGAAGAATGGTTTTGGCTACCGATTCTGCCTCGCGCAATGCCTGAAGAACGCTCATCAGGTCAGAATGCAATTGAATGGTTTGCATCCCATAGGTTTTACCATACTTTACAGCTGGTTCTCCACCAATAAGAACACGGAATCCTTGTTCATAAAGACGACGAACTCCCTCTTTGGCGTCTCCTGGGAGGCGCATGCAGTAGGTACCAAGTTCCAGATCAAAATTTTTGGCGATTTTTTCTGCGCCTTCAATAACGGCGTCAAAGCTGACTATGGCTATTTTATTGGAGAATTGTTTGGCTTCCAGAATGAGAGCCAAAATATCGAAACCGGTCAAAGGAATATTGATAACAGGTACATGGAAATTCTGACGGATGGCTGTTGCGCAGCTCCCTCTGCTGCATATGGCAATGGCACCTCTTTTAAGAGCTTCTGCGGCGTATTCCACGCAGTCATCAGGTGGGCATGAATATACCGACACATGAAATGAAATTTGTGAGCGCAAAATTTGTACCTGTTCTTCTAGTAACGTGTCCTGACCAACAACTGCTATGCAGTGACTCGTTTCAAGCAAATCAGATGAAGAGTTGAATTCTGTATTATCAATAGGCATAACTCACCTCATGATAACTATGGTACTTTACTATGAGTATAAGGTTATTTGTATATATTGTATTGAAGATTTGTATCTTTATATAAAGTATACTGTTGGATTTTCTTATTATGTCATGTTTATGTTTGTTTTGCAATATCTGGTATTCTTACATATATAAAAAATAGTATATAGAAAAATTTGTTTTATTAAAGATGGTTAT
>CAMLXE010000059.1 GCA_946490455.1 uncultured Desulfovibrio sp.
GGGAGAAGTCCGCTCCTACCGCCAGCTGCCCATGAACCTCTATCAGATTCAGAGCAAGTTCCGCGACGAGATCCGTCCCCGCTTCGGGCTCATGCGTGGCCGCGAATTCATGATGAAGGACGCCTATTCCTTTGACAGGGATGATGCCGGGGCGGACATCAGCTACAGAAACATGTTCGAGGCCTACAAGCGCATTTTCAGGCGCATGGGGCTTCGCTTCCGTCCTGTAGAAGCCGATTCCGGTTCCATTGGCGGCAACTTCTCGCATGAATTCATGGTCCTTGCCGAAACCGGCGAAGATACCATCGCCTACTGCACGGCCTGTGACTGGTCCTCCAATGTGGAACGTGCTCCCATCCTTGCTCCGGCCTGTGCGGATGATACGAGCGCAGTCTGTCCGGATACGGAAGAAGTGGCCACCCCCGAAAAGCATACCATCGAAGAAGTCTGCGCCTTCCTGAAGGTTCCTGCCAGCCGACTGATCAAAACGCTTCTCTATACCGTTGATGGTCAGCCTGTGGCCGCCCTGGTCCGCGGGGACCGGGAACTGAACGAAATCAAGCTCAAGAATCTCTTCAATGCCAATGATGTGGTCATGGCCTCTCCTGAACAGGTCACAGCCTGGACCGGCGCTCCCGTCGGCTTTGCAGGCCCTGTCGGCTTTACGGCCGGACGCATCGTGGTGGATCACGAACTCATGGCCGGTACAGACTGGATCACCGGTGCCAACAGGGCCGATACCCATCTGCTGCATGTGGACCTGAAACGCGATGTTCCCGAATTTGCCCATGCCGATCTCCGCATCATCACCGAAACGGACGTATGCCCTCACTGCGGCAGCCCCATCGGTCTGGCCAAGGGTATCGAAGTCGGCCATGTCTTCAAGCTCGGAACAAAGTATTCCAAGGCGCTCAACGCCATCTATCTTGACGAAAACGGCAAGGAACAGACCATCATCATGGGCTGCTACGGCATTGGCGTTTCCAGAGTCGTTGCGGCCTGCATCGAGCAGAACAACGACAGGGACGGCATTGTCTTTCCTCCGCCACTTGCTCCCTTTGACCTCGAACTCGTCAACCTCGATCCCAAGAACGCCGAAGTGGCGGCCAAGGCAGACGAACTGTACGACCTGCTTACGGAAAGCGGCCTTGATGTCATGCTTGACGACCGCGAGGAACGTCCCGGTGTCAAATTCAAGGATGCCGACCTGATCGGCCTGCCCATGCAGATCATCATCGGCGGCAAGGGACTGGCCAGAGGCATCGTTGAGGTCAAGAACCGCAAAACCGGCGAAAAGGGCGAGCTT
This sequence comes from uncultured Desulfovibrio sp., assembly GCA_946490455.1. Classification (GTDB taxonomy): domain Bacteria; phylum Desulfobacterota; class Desulfovibrionia; order Desulfovibrionales; family Desulfovibrionaceae; genus Bilophila. The sequence goes on from CAMLXE010000059.1 coordinate 1,307, forward strand.
CCTCTTGAAGGCTTTGCCGAAGCCTTTGCGGCATGGCATGCAGAGGTGCTTGCAGGCTGGAATCTGAACTGAACCCCAAACCGTGCGGCAGCCTCCATGCCGCACGGTTCCCTTTCCGGAGCGGCCGGGCCGCCCGGTACGGTTTCCCTTTCGGGAGCCGGTCTCGGAGCCTTCCATGTCGGTCATTCTCACTGTTCGCCAGCTTACCGCCCAGATCAGGCAGGCTGTGGAAAGCGGTTTTCCCTATGTCTGGGTTCAGGGTGAAGCTACCAACGTATCCCGACCGGCTTCCGGGCATATCTATTTTTCGCTGAAGGATGAGAACGCACAGCTTCAGGCTGTCTGGTTCAAGGGCAATCAGCGCGAACAGGAAACATTCGATCCGCTGACCGGAGAAGTCTTTGAAAACGGTCCCCGACGCAGTCTGGCCGGGACGCTGCGCAACGGACAGCAGGTCATCTGTGCGGGTCGCCTTACGGTCTATGCGCCGCGCGGCGGCTATCAGCTTGTGGTGGATCTGGTGCAGGAAAGCGGAGAAGGCCAGCTCCATCTGGCGCTGGAGGCCCTGCGCCGCAAGCTGGATGCCAAAGGCTATTTCAGACTGGAACGAAAGCGCCCTCTTCCGGAACATCCGCAACGCGTTGCCGTCATCACGGCCCCTCGCGGAGCAGCCATCCGCGACTTTCTGCGTCTGTCCGGCGAACGGGGCACCGGCAGCTGCATCCGCATCCATCCCGTGCCGGTGCAGGGGGACGAGGCTCCCCAGAAAATTGTGGAAGCCATTGCTGCCGAAAACCGGGAAAACTGGGCGCAGGTTCTTGTTCTCATCCGGGGTGGCGGCTCCCTTCAGGACCTGTGGGCCTTCAACGATGAACATGTTGCAGACGCCATCTACGCCTCTTCCATTCCGGTTCTTGCAGGCATAGGACACGAAGTCGATACGTCCATTGCCGATATGGTGGCGGATCTGCGTGCGGCGACACCGAGTCATGCAGCGCAGCTTCTCTGGCCGGAACGCCAGTGGTACATGCAGCTTGTGGATGACCTGGAAAACAGGTGCATGACCGCCGCAAATCAGCAGCTTGGCAAGTGTGACCAGCAGCTGACAGGCCTCCTTCGGGCTCTGCGCTGGCTTTCGCCGCAGAGGGGCCTGGCCCGCATGGAAGAGCGCTTTGAGAACCTGCTCCATCGGCTTGCCGTGGCGCAGGAACGGCGGTTCTCCAGAGAAGACGCCACGCTTTCCAGACTGGATGCGGCCGTACGCCGGCACATTGCCGGAAACAGGCTGGAACTTCAGCTTGCCGGACTTGAGGCTCTGCGGCTTCGCCTTGAGCAGAACCAGACCTTTCTCACGGAGCAGAAAGGGCAGGAGCTGATACGTTCCGAAAACAGGTTGCAGACCGGCTTTACCCGCCATCTTGACGCACTCGCGCACGACCTTGAACGTGCCGGGCTGAAGCTGGCCGCCCTGAATCCGGATGCCCCGCTGCAACGGGGTTACGCCTGTGCCCTTACTGCTGACGGGCATTTTATCCGCAGCATCCGGGAAATCGAACCCGGAATGCAGCTGCTTGTACAAATTCGTGACGGCAGGATTGAAACACAGGTCACTGCCGTCCATGCTTCGGGAGACTGACATGCGTATCGTTCATATGGCAGGGCTGCTTTTTGCCGCGCTTCTCCTGCTGGCCGCCCCTGTGCTTGCAAAAGACATTGACCTTGTTGTGCCATCATCTGCCAAACAGGGAACTGCCGTTGTCGTGACCGCCGTTCTGGACAGCCCGGAAAGAACAGTCCGCTTTGTCTGGCAGGACAAAAGCCTCAACGCTCCGGTGGTTTCCAGCCGCAGGGGCTGGGAAGCCTCCTTCCTGCTTCCTGTTCCCGTGAATGCCCGGAATGATATCCGTATTCGCGCACAGGCCGGCAAGAGCAAAGCGAGCGCGACGATTCGGGTTCTGAAGGTGGACTGGCCCAGACAGACCATTTCGGTCAACAGGAACTATGTGACACCTCCCAAGGCAACGCTCAACAAAATTGCAGCCGATCGCAAAAAAACGGCAGCCGTCCTGAAACGGATCACGCCGGAACGCTCCTGGCGTCAGCCCTTTCAGCGTCCGGTGCCCGGCGTCATCACCAGCGCCTTTGGAGGGCACCGCGTATTCAACGGCGAAGTCCGTTCCTACCATCGCGGTGTGGATCTGCGCGCCCCCACGGGAACGCCGATTCGCGCTCTGGCTGCCGGGAAGGTCGTCATTGCCGAAGAAATGTACTACTCGGGCAACGTGGTCTTCATTGATCACGGACTGGGCGCCGTCAGCAGCTACGGTCACATGTCGCGTATTGACGTGCGCCCCGGAGACAGGGTCACTGCGGGACAGCAAATCGGCCTTTCGGGAGCGACAGGACGCGTCACCGGCCCGCATCTGCATCTTGGTCTGAACATTCTGGGTCAGGCTGTGGACCCTCTTTCTCTCTTTTCCAAACAGTAAGTCGAGGAGATCCCATGTCCGCAAAAAAAGTTCCGACCTTTGAAGAACGGCTGCGCCGGCTTCAGGAAGTGGTTGCCGCACTTGAAGGCGGAGAACTGGATCTGGAAACCAGTGTGCGGCTGTACAAGGAAGGCCTTGAATTGTCCCGTTCCTGCCGTGAGCAGCTGGAAAAGGCGCGTAATGAAGTCCGCATTCTGACCGAAGCAGGGACAGAACAGCCCTTTGATGAACAAGTGCTGGACGAAGCAGGAGACGAACGATGAATACGCCGATGAACTCAGATGAAGTCAGGGAAGTGCTGGCCACACGGGGCGCCATGGTGGAAAGGTGGCTTTCCACCTGTCTTGATACCCTTCCTGCCCGCGACCGCCTGCGCGAGGCCATGAACTACAGTCTTCTTGCCGGCGGCAAACGCCTGCGCCCGGTTCTGTGCCTGTCCTCGGCTGCCCTTTTTGGTCTTCCGGCCGAAAAGGTTCTTCCCTTTGCCTGTGCGCTGGAAATGATCCATACCTATTCTCTGATTCACGATGATCTTCCGGCCATGGACGACGATGATCTCAGAAGAGGACGTCCCTCCTGCCACAAGGCCTTCGACGAAGCCACGGCCATTCTGGCAGGCGATGCCCTGCTTACGGACGCCTTTACCTTCATGACATCCTGTGATCTTCCTCCCAGCCAGCTTCTGGCCGCCATTCGCGAAGCCGCAACTGCCGCCGGATCGGCAGGCATGGTGGGCGGACAGGTCATGGACATGGAATATACGGGCAGGGCCGGGGTTGCCCTTGATACGCTCCGCACGCTGCACGCGCTGAAGACGGGCGCCATGTTCAGGGCCGCCTGTGTCACGGGAGCGCTGCTGGCAGGCGCCTCGGAAAAGGAGGTGCAGATGCTGCGCGCCTACGGGGAAGCGCTGGGCGTCACATTCCAGATTGTGGACGACATTCTGGACGAAACAGCCGATACCGCAACGCTTGGCAAGCCAAGCGGCAGCGATGCGGCAATGGGCAAGACAACCTATCCCTCCCTCATCGGTCTGGAACGGAGCCGGGAACTCGCCCTCAACCATGCCACGCAGGCTTCCGAAGCGCTTGCCGACTGTGCAGGAGCCGACGCGGCCTTCCTGCGTGGCCTCGCCATCATGCTGGTGAATCGCAAGAACTGACAGAATCCGTACCATACGGGCCAGAATTCCCGACAAAAGGGCATCTTTCTGGATTTTTCCACCCGGCTTTCGTTTGCCAAAGGGACAATCCAGCGTTAAGATGCCTTTTTACAACTTCTGAGGTTTCCAGTCAGACATATTTCACCTCCGAAACCAGGTCCATCAGAAGCGCACAGGAACAGTATGAACGAGACACTTCAGCTTCCTCCCCTGCTGGCAAGAATCACGCAGCCGTCGCTCGTTGCCCAGCTGTCCACGGAAGAAAAGAATATCCTTGCTGCGGAATTGCGTCAGGCCATCATCAACACCGTAGCTGCCAACGGGGGACACCTGGCTCCATCGCTCGGTGTTGTGGAACTCACCCTGGCCCTGCTTTCGGTTTTCAATCCCGATGAAGACAAGGTTGTCTGGGATGTGGGACACCAGAGCTACGCCTGGAAACTGCTGACGGGCCGGGCCGGAGTCTTTCATACGCTGCGCACCTATGGAGGCATCAGCGGTTTCCCCAAACAGAGCGAAAGTTCCTACGATCACTTCGGAGTCGGTCACTCCTCAACGTCCGTTTCCGCAGCATTGGGCATGGCCATGGCCAGAGATCTGGCAGGCAAACACAACCATGTGCTGGCCATCATCGGCGACGGCTCGCTCACGGCCGGCCTTGCCTTTGAAGGACTCAATCAGGCTGGCGATCAGGGGCGCAGGCTCATTGTGGTTCTCAATGACAATGAGATGTCCATTTCCCAGAATGTGGGTGCGCTCTCGCTTTTCCTCAGCCGGAACATGGAACGGGGCTGGGCCCGCCGGGTTCGCCGGGAACTCAAGGACCTGCTCAAGTCCATACCGGGAATCGGTGATGACGTGGCGGAATATGCCCACCGTACGCACCGGAGTCTGAAAAACGTCTTTACGCCGGGCATGCTGTTTGAAGCATTGCGCTTCAACTATATCGGTCCGGTCAACGGACATGATATCGAAGAACTGGAACGGCATCTGCGCATGGCCGCCTCAATCGACGACCAGCCCGTTCTCTTGCATGTGCTTACCCGCAAGGGAAAGGGGTATCCGCCTGCCGAAGCGCATCCCTCCCTTTTTCATGGTCTTGGCCGGTTCAATGTGGAAACGGGACAGCCTCTTCCCAAACCCGCAGGAACTCCCCCCACCTATACCGAAGTCTTCGGAGATACGCTTTGCCGTCTTGCCCAGGAAGATGACCGCATTGTTGCCATCACCGCAGCCATGGCGAGTGGAACCGGTACAGGGCATTTCAAGGCGCGCTTCCCCAGCCGCTTTACCGATGTGGGCATATGCGAACAGCATGCCGTCACCTTTGCCGCCGGACTTGCCTCGCAGGGTTTTCGTCCCTTTGTGGCCATCTATTCCACCTTTGCCCAGCGCGCCTATGACCAGATTGTCCACGATGTCTGCCTGCAGAATCTTCCGGTCACGCTCTGCCTTGATCGTGCCGGACTTGTTGGAGAAGATGGTTCCACGCATCATGGAGCCTTTGACCTCTCCTTCCTGCGCCACATTCCCAATCTGCGCATCATTGCACCGCGTGACGAAGTGGAACTGAGGGCAGCCATGGTAACGGCCCTGAGCCTGTCCTCACCTCTGGTTCTGCGCTATCCCCGTGGTACTGCCACCGGTCGTCCGCTGCCTCCTGTCGAGTCCATTCTGACGCTGCCCACCCTGCCTCCTGGTGAAGGAGAACTGGTTCGTGAAGGGAAGGATGCCGTCATTTTTGCTGTGGGCAGCATGGTTGTTCCGGCTCAGGCCGCCGCCGAAAAGTTCGCGGCCAGCACGGGACAGGAAGTGGCTGTCTTTGACGCCCGCTGGGTCAAACCGCTTCCGGAAAGACAGCTTCTGGAACTGGCCGAACGTTTTTCCCATATTCTGTGCGTTGAGGAAAATGCCCTTGCCGGAGGCTTTTCTTCGGCCGTGCTGGAACTTCTTTCGGACCGCGGTGCGCTCAGGGGACAGCATATCAAGCGAATGGGACTGCCCGATGCCTTCATTGAACACGGTTCCCAGGCCCTTCTGCGCGGGAAACTGGGACTCGACAGCGATGGTATCTACGCCGGTCTTGCCGAGTTGCTCCAGCGCTGAGACAGGGCGTTCCGCAGCGTCCCCTGAAAAGATTCTTCTGCTCCCACAGGCTCAAAAAGGGAAGGCCCCTTCAGACGGGACCTTCCCTTTTCAAATGTCCCCGGCAGGCTGCGAGGACTTTCTTTTCTGATGCCGTTCCAAAAAGTTCCGAAACTACCAGCCCATATGGTCCTGCTGATAGCCATAGATGCCCCCAGCCAGCGCACCAAGTCCGCCACCGACAAGAGCGCCAATCGTTGCGCTGCCTCCGGTAATCACGTTGATGCCGGCTCCGAGAAGCGCACCTCCCGCGCCACCGCTGACAGCTCCCTGCTGGGTTCTGGTCATATTCGTGCAGCCGACAGTACCAAAGGCAAGAGCCACTATCAGCAATACGGCGAAAAGCTGTTTCATCGGTTTTCTCCTGTGTTGATCTCTTTTCATGAGCGGAGTCATGCAGTTCGGACCTAACGTCGCCCCCGGTTCCGGCGCCGGGCTGCCCGTATCAGTTCTTTCCGACTGCAGTCATCTCCAGAAGTGTTGAGCGTTCCCGTAACGCAATCTCGGAGGCGTTCCCACTGGGCGGTCTTGCGGCAGATGCCGGAGCCATCCTGATACGAACATGCGAAAGGGGAAGCCGTTCCGTGTCCCAACCAACGGCATATCTGCTGTGGCAGGACATCTTCTTCCGGGAGACCGGCTGAATCTTATATAAAAAACAGGAAGACAGGCAAGAGGCGGCAGGGAGCTTCCCCCGGCAGAATGTCGTGAAGCAGAAAAGACGAATTGCTGCTTCAAAGGCCCATTTGCCCCAAAACCTGACCAGCAGGACAGGAAAAGAGGCGTTTTCAGGCCTTGCGTGGACCAGTCCCGACCAGAAGTCCCTTTCCGTCACTCCGAACAGAAATGCCTCCGGGAAACCAGAACTGCTTCACGGTCCTGGAGGCCATGCAGGCAGCGTCAAGACCGAAAAGCGTTTCTGCCCTGACCTGTCCGGTCCCCATCCGCCGGATCAGCGAAGCAAAAAGACGCAGCCGCAGCGCTCTGGGCAGGGAAACAAATGCCGAACGCGGCAGCAGCATGCCCTCTTCCGTTTCAGAGATCTGCTGAAGAACCGGCTCCAGCTGACTTTCCCAGAACCGTTCGTCTTCACGTGCCAGCTCCCAGAGCGTCAGGACAGAGCGGGAAAAGGCCGGATTCTCTTCCTGAAGCAGGGGAATAACCCTGTTCCGGATGCGATTGCGGCGAAAGTCCATCCCTCTGTTGGAAGCGTCCTCCGCCCACGAAACGCCTGTCGCGGTCACAAAGCGCAGCAGCTCTTCCTTACGGAACCGGAGCAGCGGCCGAATGAGCCTCCTTTTTCCGTCCACCGCCCGCATACCGCCGAGTCCCGGCCAGCCGGCTCCCCGTACAAGCCGCATCAGGACATCTTCACTCAGATCATCCAGATGATGTCCGACAGCAACCCAGTCGGCCCCCTTCTCTCTCCGGACCTCCTCAAAAAACGCATAGCGAGCCTGCCGGCCGGCCTCCTCCAGTCCCATGCCGCTCTGCGCTGCTGAAGCCGCCACATCCGCCTTCCGCAGACAGAACGGCACACCCAGAGCTT
>CAMLXE010000060.1 GCA_946490455.1 uncultured Desulfovibrio sp.
GAAATCTTGTATTCCCCAAGAGGAACCAGACTTCCGTTGTTCCAGTGATAGACATAGACCCGCTTGTCGCTGGCCACAACAATTTCATTTTTGCCGTCGCCGTTTACATCGGCCACGACCATGCCGATAGCGGCATAGGGAAGTGTCTGGCTGCGGAGACGTGTGCCGTCACTTCCCTGATAGCGGAACTGAGGATTCAGATAGACCTGACGTTGCGTGGCTTCGTTGTGCACAAGATTGGGGTTCATCTGATTGACCATGGCTACGCTGCCAGTCGCCTGACCGCCACGTCCGAACACTTCGGCATTGATGGCATTGGCAATGTTCTGCAGAGCCGAGATAAGGTCATTGACCTGTGTCTTGGCTGCCTTGTGCCAGGTCTTGCCATCTTTGCCCTGTACACGGACATCTATGCTGGCTTCCTGTTCCACAATGGTTGCGTCTCCCCAGACGACGTAGTCTGCGCCTGTAGCCGAGAGTGCTCTGGAAGCACTTTCGGCATTGGTTACCTTACCGGCCTTGGCAAGGCTGGTATCGGAGACGGGCTGAACATGATCCTGCCAGTACAGACGAGATGTCAGCATGGAAGGAATGGCCTTTTCGAGATAAGTGAAGCCACTGGGCCCGTTTACCTTGAAGGGCAGCACTGCGTAGCTGCGTATATCGGCGGCGAGGGCTTGCGCCGCAAAAACCAGCATTGTACACAGCACAAAGGCCGTACGGAAAAGCAGATGCATTGGTAGACTCCTTGGATGTTTGCCGGAGCAAGAAACCGGCCTGCATTTATTATCCTACTATACACACGCCTGTCCCCGCAAGCCGGGAGAAAGCTCTTTTTTCAACGCTATTGTTTATGGATGCAGAAAATAATGACTGAAAACGCGCAGCTCCGTCGTTCGTTTCGCCTTGTCTGTTCTCCGGAACGCATTCCGCTTGTCGAGGCACTGCTTAAGGCGCAGGGATTTGTTTTTGAACCCGAACCCTTTTCGCCTCTGGCCCGCCGTTTGATTGAAGAGCCATTTCCACTGGGAGGCAGTCTCGCCGCCATATGGGGATTCCTGTATATTCAGGACCGTTCCTCCATGCTGCCTCCTCTGGCATTGGCACCAGAAGCCGGCGCCAGCGTTCTCGACTGCTGTGCCAGCCCTGGCAGCAAAACGGGCTTGCTGGCTCAGCTGGTGGGCCCTGGAGGTCTGGTCCTTGGCAATGAGCCGACAAAACCACGCCTTGCGACGTTACGGCGAAATCTCGCCGCACTGAATCTGTTTCAGACGGTGACCTGCTCCTGGCCGGGAGAAGCATTGCCCATACCTGACGATTCCTGGGATTGCATTCTGCTGGACCCTCCCTGCTCTGGATGGGGAACTACGGACAAGCATCCTCAGGCTGTCAAAATGTGGCAGGGAGAACGCCTGAAACCGCTTATTGAATTGCAGCGGGTACTGCTTTCCCGTGCGGCTCGTCTTTTGAAACCCGGTGGACGGATGGTCTATTCCACCTGCACTACCAATGTGGATGAAAATGAGGCTCAGGTCCGGTTTGCCGTGGAAGAGCTGGGGCTTGAGCTGCGTCCTCTGATTCCCTTTCCAGGATTTGTTTTTGGAGAACCGGAACTGCCCGGCTGTGAAGGCACGTTGCGGGTTGATGAAGATGCTTCGGGAGCACAGGGATTTTATATTGCTTGTCTGGAAAAACCGGAACGAACAGGAAATATTGCCGAAAAGCTGGAAAGTGATGGCATGAAAAGGTTGAAGCCGGGAGACGGAAAAGGACGCAGATCTGGTCAGACAGGCGAGGGCATAAAATCCGGTGCGCTGGCGTCTCGCCAGATAATTCCTTCTTCCATGCTGCAGGAGGCAGGATTGTCTCCCGATCTGCTTCCTCCCGGTGAACTGGCTGTTTTTAATGGAACGATTCATTTCCTTCCAGAACAGGCACTGGGATGTCTGCCTGAAGCCATCCGTTGGCAGGGAATGGTGATGGGAAAGACTGGAATCCGTGGCCCGAATTTTTCCACCCGACTGCATGCACTGATAGATCCGGATTCCTCCGTGGTCGCAAGACTTCAGATTGATGACCTCGAACCGATACAGGCCCTGCTTCAGGGGAGGAGTCTGGAAACGGGTCTATCCGGTCGCGTGGCCAATCTGTTCTGGAGAGATCTGCCTCTGGGACAGGTTCGTCTGAAATCTGGTCGGGCCTTGTTATAGACTTTGGGTGTCTTTCCTGAGAATGGCTTCATAACTGTATGGAAATACTATGGAAGGATTACAGTCTCCTGATGTACGACGCTGGCAGGACGGGCATTGGCAGAAGGTGCCGGAAAGCGTTGCCTCTGAGGAACGTATTCGAATTGTCTGGTCTGAAGGAGAAGCGTTTCTGTGGGCATGGCCTGATGATCTTGGTACATTGTGCCTTGGGCATGCGCTGCTTGAATACGCTGGAAACCGGGGAACCCCTGTTGGCAGTGTAGGAGGACAGGTCCTATCACTTTCGGATGAACCGGGGAAACGCATCTTTCAGGTGAGACTGAGTCCGCTGCCTGCTGCAGAGGAAAGTGCCCGGCTGGTGGAACCGGGGACTCTTTCCCCTGACAGTCTGCTCCATGCCATGCGGCGCTTTCTGGAACTTCCGGGAAGCTGCCCCGGATTGTGGAAGGCTACCGGCTGCTTTCACCGTGCCGGACTTTTTGATGTCCGATGCAGTTCTTTTGTGTGCCTTGCTGAAGATACCGGACGCCACAACTGTCTGGATCGTCTGGTGGGCTGGGCATGCCTGCACGGAGTGCTCCCGGGGAATCATGTTCTTTTTCTGTCTTCCCGTATCACCGGCAGTCTCCTCACCAGAGCGAAAAGGGCGGGCTTTTGCTTCCTTGTCGGTCGAGGCGCCGTTACCTCGGTGGGCCTGGATGATGGAATGACTGTCGTGGGGTTTTGCCGGCCTGGAGAGGGGCGGTTTACGGTATTTCAGGATGCTGGATGTCGTGTTCTGGGATAGCAGCTATCTGGACGACAACGAATTAATCTAGCTGTCAGACTTCGTCTATGGACGCATTACCGGTTTCCTCCCTGTCCGATTCTTTGGGACGCACGATTCGTTACCTTCGCCTTTCGGTTACTGACAGGTGCAACTTGCAGTGCGTCTACTGCCGTGATGGGCTTGAGACCTTCGTTCCCCATGAATCCATCTTGCGCTATGAGGAAATGGAACAGCTGGTTGGGCTGGCCGTCTCTCTGGGCGTGAACAAATTGCGACTTACCGGTGGGGAACCTTTTGTCCGCCGTGGTTTTTTGGATTTTCTTGAACGGCTTCGGGATCGGTATCCCACTCTGGACATCAGGCTCACATCCAACGGGACGCTGCTTGGGCCTGCAGTTTCCCGTCTGAAGGCCCTTGGCATCAATGGAGTGAATCTGTCACTGGATACCTTTGACAGAAAAACATTTGAGCGGATTACAGGCAAGGATCTTCTGCCTCAGGTTCTGGAAAGCATGCATACCATGTTGCAGGCTGAACTGCCTTTCAAAATCAACGTAGTAGGCATGCAGGGAATTAATGACAGCGAATTGCCCGTATTTATTGATTATGCCCTGAACAATCCTGTCGAGGTGCGATTCATTGAATTTATGCCAATGGGAGAGGGAACCTGCTGGTCATCCAGAATATTCTGGAAAGGGGAGGCCATTCTTGCGGCTGTGCGCAAGCATTGTCAGGTAGATTTTCTGAAGGATACAGGTGCTCCTGCTCGGTCCTATCGACTTGTCAAAGGAGACAGACAGGGGAAAATGGGACTGATTTCTCCTGTCTCTCAACATTTTTGTGCATCCTGCAATCGATTGCGCCTTACAGCGGAAGGTTCGTTGCGGACCTGTCTGTATGATGATCGGGAGTATCGGCTGAGGGAGGTGTTGCGGCATCCTCGTCTGGGGTTGCCAGCCGTACGGAGGATTCTGATCCTTGCTGTGCTGCATAAGCCCTTTGGTTGGCGTTTGCTGGAAAAGCGTCTGGGAGCTGTAGCCAGCAGGCGAATGCATGCCATAGGCGGTTAGACTTCTGCCTTCCGTGCCCGGAAAAGAAATTCTGCTGTTCCTATCTTGGGAAAATATCTTGAAAAGTGAGAACACTTGCTGCTTCCGTCAAAAAAATGGGGATATTTCATTTAGAAATAGGCGTTCTGGCCTCTTGCGGTTCCTGGGGATCTGATTGCGTGTCATTCACTTCTATGTTAAGGAAAAAGTTGGAGTCTGTTGGATAATCCGGCCTCAGTGCAAAATGAGCGACCGGTCTGTGTCCTTAAGGGGATACGGCTTTGGGGTACTTTTTCGTATAGAGGAACAAGAATGAAACGGAACATGTTGCAATGGATCGGCGCTCTTCTCCTTTCCCTGGCCCTCGTGCCTTCTGCTCTTGCGGAAGGCAAGCATTACATCAATGGAATTGACGCCAACTATCCTCCTTTTGCCTATGTAGATGAAACCGGCAAGCCCTCGGGGTTTGATGTGGATTCCATGGACTGGATTGCCAAAAAAATGGGATTTACTGTTGAACATAAGCCCATGGATTGGGATGGCATTATCCCTGCTCTCCTCGCCAAGAAAATCGATATGGTTTGTTCCGGCATGAGTGTAAGCCCGGAGAGGGCTGCCCGTGTCCAGTTTTCCAATCCCTACTGGATCATTCGCAAGGTCTTTGTCGCGAAAGATGGTTCCAGCCTGACGGAAGACCAGATCTATAACGGGAATATTCGTCTGGGCGTCCAGAGGGGGACCAATGAGCATGAAATGCTCGAGCAGGCTCAGGCAGATAAAAAGTATAACTATACGCTGCGGTTCTATGATTCCGGCCCCATGGCCATCGAAGATTTGCTGAATGGCCGTGTTGATGCCGTTGGTCTTGACAGTGCTCCTGCCGAAGATGCCATGCGTAAGGGTAAGGCGATTAAGGAAATCGGTGCGTTCGGCGAAGATGACTTCGCTGTTGCCATCCGCAAGGAGGATGCGGAACTCGCCAAGCTCGTCAACGAAGGGTACAAACTTCTGATGGCCGATCCTTACTGGAAGGAACTGCAGGTCAAGTATTTCGGCGAAAAGAAGTAATTTTTCCTCCGTGAAAGAGACAAACTCGTGGTACAGTTCTTTCCGGGTACCCGGCTGGGTTCGGGTACCCGGCTGTTTTTTGACAAAACAGGGTTCATGTGCTTGCCGGGAAAGGGCTGTTTATGGCAGGCTGTGCAGCGGAAATTCCGGTGTAATTCATTAAGGTTTTTGTGAGAAGCAATGCAGGCAATACTGGACAAGATCCCGGTCATTCTTGATGCACTCCCCTATATCCTTGAGGGAAGTCTGGTTACCCTTATTACCGTGATAGGGTCTCTGTCCCTGGGGCTGCTGCTTGGTGTACCTTTTGCCGTTCTTCAGGTGTATGGACCCACCTTTGCACGAAGACTGGTCGGTCTGTATGTCTGGTTTTTCCGTGGCATGCCTATCCTTTTGTTGCTGTTTCTTTTCTATTTCGGTCTGTTTGAACTTCTTGGACTGAGCCTTTCCACAATTTCGGCATCGTGTCTTGTCCTGGGGATGGCCAGTGCGGCCTATCAGTCTCAGATTTTCAGGGGGGCCATTCAGACACTTCCCATTGGTCAGTTGCGTGCAGCCCGCGCACTGGGCATGAGTGATGCTCAGGCCATTCGATTCATCATCCTGCCTCAGGCCTTGCGTTTGTCCATCCCCGGATGGTCCAACGAATTTTCCATTCTGCTCAAGGATTCTGCCATGTGCTTCGTGCTCGGAACGCCAGAAATCATGGCACGGACTCATTTTGTCGCTTCTCGGACTTATGAGCATTTGCCTCTGTATATTACGGCAGGTGTTCTGTATTTTTGTATTACGCTTGTAGGTGTTCAGCTTCTTCGGAAACTGGAACGCAAGGTTCATATTCCCGGTTATGCCGTCAGCGGCACCATGTGAGGCCCGGTCATCATGCAAACGCCCCCTATCCTGCGCGCCTGTCATATCTCCAAGAATCTGGGCGGTCGAACCATTCTCAATGATGTTTCTCTTGATGTCTTCAAGGGGGACGTTAAAGTTATTATAGGACCTTCCGGTGCCGGAAAGAGTACCTTCCTGCAATGTCTCAATTATCTGATTCCTCCAGATTCCGGTGAATTGTGGATTGGGGAGCGGAAGGTCAATGCGAAAAATACACGGGAGCTGTGTGCTTTTCGGCGGCAGGTTGGCATGATCTTTCAGGATTTCAACCTGTTTGATCATCTGACTGCAGAGGAAAATGTAGCCATCGCGCTGCGTAAGGTTGCAGGGTACAGCAAGACAGACGCCAGGGATCGTGCACTGCAGGAACTTGGCCGCGTCGGACTTGCCAAAAGAGCAGGATTGTATCCAGCACAGTTGTCCGGGGGACAGAAGCAGCGTGTGGCTATTGCCCGTGCACTGGCCATGGATCCCAAGGTCATGTTACTTGACGAACCAACCTCTGCTCTTGACCCGGAACTGGTTGGCGAAGTTCTTTCTGTCATTCGGGATCTGGCTGAAGCCGGCATGACCATGATCATGGCGACACATCAGATGGATTTCGCCCAGGCTGTGGCTACAGAGATTCTGTTCATGGAACAGGGAAGGATTATTGAGCAGGGAGCACCGGCAGAACTTTTGGCGGCGGGTTCCAGAACTCGGACCAGTGATTTTTGTGGGCGTCTTTTTGCCATGCGGTCCGAGACGGAAACAACTGTCAGTGTCCTTCTGGAAGGTGATGTCTCCCATGATATTACAGGTTGCGGGAGTGAATCATCGCTTCAGGGCATGGTGCGCAAAGGGGACGCCTGATGAACTGGATTGATCCGGTATTTCTGACTCAGGAAGTCCTGCCCGCGTTGAATTCAGGGCTCGTCATGTCATTGGCTCTGATTCTTCCCTCTGCCTCCATCGGATTTTTGCTGGGGGTTCTGACAGGGGTTGCCCGAGTTTTTGGAGCCCCATGGTTGCGAAGGGTCGGGGATAGCTTTACTGCCATTTTTCGAGGCGTACCTCTCGTGGTCCAATTGATGATTCTTTATTTTGGACTCCCCAATATAGGTATCTTTCTTGAGCCATATGCGGCTTCTGTCCTTGGTTTTATCCTGTGTACCGGAGCCTACCAGTCGGAGTATGTGCGCGGAGCTCTGCTTTCCATCCAGCAGGGGCAGATCAAGGCTGCCTATGCGCTTGGTTTCACCAAGCTGCAGACAATTCTGTGGATTGTAGTGCCGCAGGCCGCACGGCGTGCTCTCCCCGGTTGTGGCAATGAAATCATTTACCTGATCAAGTATTCATCTCTGGCCTATATTGTAACCTGCATTGAATTGACAGGGGAAGCCAAGATACTTGTTTCCCGTTCGTTCCGGCCCACAGAAGTATATCTTGTGGCCGGGGTGTATTATCTTGTTCTCGTGTCGGCAGCGACCTGGCTGTTGCAGCGTTTGGAGAAAAGGTTCTCCATCCCTGGATTTGGCAGACGCTGATCGTTTGGAATTTCTGAAGTTCCCAATGGAACTTCAGGTGAACATATGTTCAACCGAGGCAGTTTTACATATTGTCTCCAGAAGATATCCTGTCTGGCAATGCGTTGGAGGCATTATAATCGGGACATGCCATTTTCATATTTGGAGAGCTTATGCGTGATGGTAATCCTCTGGTGAGTGTGGTGATTCCTGCCTACAACGCTGAATCAACAGTTGCTGAAACGGTAGATGCCTTGCGGCGACAGACTCTGACTGACTGGGAACTCGTGTTCATAGATGATGGCTCATCTGATGAAACCGTAAAAATTGTGACAGACTATGCCGATCCGCGTATCCGTGTAACGGTACTTGAACGCAATATGGGACACCCTGAGGCTAGGAACGAAGGCTTTAAGCGTGCCCGTGGAAAATATATTGTCATCATGGATGCGGACGACGTGTCTTTCCCCGAAAGGATAGAACGGCAGGTCAGCTATCTGGAGTCTCATAAGGATGTTGATGGCTGTGGAAGCGGGCATGTCATCCTCACGCCCTGTCCGTTGTTTGATCGTTTCAAGGCGTGGTTAAGAAAGACACATTCCCGGTTTATCTCTTCCAACGAAGTGGCATGTGAAACGCTTTGGGGCGGAAAGGTCTATAATCCGACCATGTGCTTCAAAAGGGAATTGCTTGATACCATTCCTGTCTGGTTTGACCCTGATTTTCGCTCTGGTTCCGATGACATCTTTTATAATCGCCTGATCGCCGCAGGTGCCCGATTGGTTATTCTTCCCGATGTACTGCTGCGCTATCGGCGTTTGCGCAACAGCAATTCTCGGCGATTCAAGACAGCAGCATGGGATAACCGGGTCAGAACCGCTCTTGAGGCTGTCCATCGACTGATTCCGAAGACAACTCCAGAACAGGAACAGCTCCATGCCCTTGTTGTTCATAGGGATTCCTCGCTTGCACCTGAGCATCTGGCAGGTATCATGGACTGGTTTTCTCTCCTCTTTGAACGCAATCGGGAGAAGCAGCTTTTTGATGATGAAGCTCTTTTGCGATGCATGGGGTATTATTGGGAACGCGCCTGCGCCATTGCAGGGTGCCGGGATTTGAAGGCC
>CAMLXE010000061.1 GCA_946490455.1 uncultured Desulfovibrio sp.
CCGAAGCAGACGTGATTTGTGCCAAATACTTTTTGAGGTCCCCTATATGACACAGACTCCCATAGATTTTTTGTCCATCAGTGAATCCTGGCGTATGTTCCGAATCATTGCTGAAATTGTGGACGGATTTGAAACCATGAGTGAGGTCGGTCCTTGTGTTTCTGTATTCGGTTCTGCGCGTGCACGTGCAGAAGATCCGCTCTACAAGGATACCGAAAAAATTGCCCGCCTGCTGGTTGAGGCGGGATATGGCGTTATTACTGGCGGTGGTCCAGGCCTTATGGAGGCAGCCAACAAGGGAGCTACCGAGGCAGGAGGCATGTCTGTCGGTCTGCATATCCATTTGCCGCATGAACAGGACTGCAATTCCTATATCAAGGTACGCAGTGACTACCGCTATTTCTTTATTCGGAAGCTCATGTTCGTCAAATATGCCCTTGCCTATGTGGTCATGCCCGGTGGAATGGGGACCCTCGACGAACTTTCGGAGGCCTTTGTTCTCGCACAGACCAAGCGAATCAAGCCGTTCCCCATTATCCTCTACAAAAGCGAGTTCTGGGGTGGCTTCCTTGACTGGATTCGTCACTCCATGGTGCGGGATGGATTCATTTCGGCAGAAGAGGTGGATACCTACGTTACCGTGTGTGATACTCCGGAAGAAATTATTCAGGAAATTCGGCATAGAGTCATAATCTGAATGTGATGGGGCCGCACACTGAGTCCCAATAAGCGTAGGCACATCGGTCCTTGCCTTTGACCGATTGGCATGCGACTGAAAGGTTCGCAGGCAGGTATTCTGTTTCATGAAGGAAGATGTACAGGGCGCGGACAGGATGGCCTCGGCCATTTCTCCATATGGGACGCCTCTTCCCAGAGCTGGCAGCCTTTGGGGGCCTGTTCCCCCTCCGCCGCCGGGCCATGACTGGGAAGAACTCATGCTGCTTGCACTGAATGAGGCGGGCATGGCCGAAGCCTGTGGGGAAATCCCTGTAGGGGCCATCATTGTCAGTGAAGACGGGCAGGTTATCGGGAAAGGGCATAATTGTTCCATCAGCGAATCTGACCCCTCGGCCCATGCCGAAATCATGGCATTGCGTTCGGCTGGAGCGGCACTTGGCAATTACCGACTGGAAAAGTGTACGCTCGTGGTGACGCTGGAACCTTGTCTCATGTGTACGGGAGCCATCGTTCATGCAAGGCTTGGTGGGCTTGTGTATGGTGCGGCAGATGAGCGTGCCGGAGCTGTAGAGTCGTGCCTGAACGGACTGGACCTGCCTTTTCTGAATCATAGGGTCTGGCATATGGGAGGCATTGCCGCTGAACGGTGTGCAGAATCTCTGCGGGCGTTTTTTCAGAAATCCAGGAAGGCAGGACGATAGCAGCCTATTGTCAGGTTATCTGGAGTGATCGGTCGGCATGGCCGTTTGGTTCGGGAATGCCTTGCAGATACAGAACAGGGACTATTCAGTGTTTGAATAGTCCCTGTTCTGTCAGATAGATTGTTATGCGATCAATGAAGCAACCGGAAAGGAGAAATGGCACGCAGCCGTTCTATGATGGGAGGCAGCTTTTTGATCACATAGTCGATTTCGGCTTCCGAGGTATACCGGGAGAGGGAGAAGCGGATGGAACCGTGTGCATAGGTGAAAGGTACACCCATGGCACGCAGAACATGTGAAGGTTCCAGACTTCCAGAAGTACAGGCCGATCCTGAGCTGGCGCAGATGCCAAACTGGTCGAGCAACAGCAGGATGGCTTCACCTTCGACAGATTCAAAGGCAATGTTGCAGGTATTGGGAAGACGATGTTCCCTGTCACCATTGATGATGGCGTTGGGAATGGCCGCGAGCAGCCCCTGTTCGAGCTTGTCACGCAAGGCAGGTACACGGGTGTTTTCTTCTTCACGATGGTTCATCGCCAGTTCACATGCCGTTCCAAGTCCTACGATATAGGGGGAGTTTTCCGTACCGGCACGCCGACCGCGTTCCTGATGTCCTCCGCGCAGGAAGGGAATGAAGCGGGTTCCCCTGCGTACATACAGCACACCAATTCCCTTGGGAGCATGGAGCTTATGGCCTGACATGGAGAGGAAGTTGATGGGCGTTGAGGACACGTCGATGGGCAGCTTGCCGGCAGCCTGAACAGCGTCGGTATGGAAGATGATGCCCCGTTCCCGAGCCATTTCGGCGATGGTTTCAATGGGGAAAATCGTACCGGTTTCGTTGTTTGCATACATGATGGACACGATGGCCGTATCCTTGCGCATGCTTGCAGCCAGTTCTTCCAGATCGAGGCGTCCCTTTTCGTCAACACCGAGGTAGGTGACTTCATAGCCCTTTGTTTCCAGATGCTGGCAGAGGGAGATGATAGCCGGGTGTTCAACGCGGGTTGTGATGATATGTTTTTTGTCGGGCTGTGAATTCAGTGCCGAGAGAATGGCTGTTGAGTCGCTTTCTGTGCCACAGGACGTGAAGACGATTTCTTCCGCAGAAGCGCCGAGCAGGGCGGCAACCTTTTCTCTGGCTTCAAGGATGCTTTTCCCAACCTGTCCGCCAAAAGTATGCATGCTGGATGCGTTGCCATACTTTTCCGTGAAAAAGGGAATCATGCTTTCAAAGACTTCGGGGGCAACCCGAGTCGTTGCATTGTTGTCAAGATAAATGACGCTCATGCCTTGACCTCTTCAACCACAATTTCAGGTTCTACCTGCTCGCGCAGAATTTTTTCTACAAGATCCTTCAGCGTTACAGAGCGAGAGCGGCAGCTGGAGCACTGTCCCCGCAGAGCGACAACAACCTTGTGACCATCGACGTCCACAAGTTCAATGCTTCCACCGTCTGCTGCCAGACGCGGTTTTACCTCATCTTCCAGAGCCTGCATGACCTTCTGCATCCGCTGGACATTGGTCATGACAGATTTGGGCTTGAGGTTGAACTCCTTCAGCTTCGGCTTGCCGAGCTCTTCGTCGAGAATCTGCTGAATGGTTTCAAGGCAATCGCCGCATCCACCACCGGCTTTTGTGTAGTTCGTGATCTCTTCAACTGTCTTCAGGTTGTTTTCCTGAATGGCTCTGCGAATTTGGACGTCGGTTACGCCGAAGCATTTGCAGACCAGCTTTCCTTCTTCTTCAGGAGCAAGAGGCGGTTCTCCACGCCAGTTGCGCAGTGCTGCTTCCAGGGCTTCCTGTCCCATGACAGAGCAGTGCATCTTTTCCTTGGGAAGTCCTCCAAGGTAGGAAGCAATATCCTTGTTGGTGATTTTCAAGGCTTCTTCTACGGTCTTGCCTTTGATGAGTTCCGTCAGTGCCGAGCTGGAGGCAATGGCGCTGGCGCAACCAAAGGTCTGGAAAGAAGCGTCCTGAATGACACCATTATCGTCAATTTTCAGAAAGAGTTTCAGTGCATCACCGCAGGCGAGACTGCCTACTTCGCCAATGGCATTGGCGTCTGGAAGTTCTCCTGCATTGCGAGGATTCAGAAAGTATTCCCGGACCTTATCCGTATAATCCCACATGATTTGTCCTCCCAAAAAGACCGATCACAAATCCGGGAGAGGCATTCCCGAAGGAAGATCGTATTGAATATGAATGGTTATCCGTAGTATAAGTGCAATTGTGAAGAAAGGAAGAGGACATTTTATTTTTTTGCCATGTCCGCACCCGTTCGTGACTTCTATGCACCCCGCATCAGTTCCGGTCAAGAGCACCACCATGAGAAGCAATGGCGGTTGCCATATGGTATTTTTCAGTATTTCGCAGCAGAAATGGCTATGGACAGAGGTTTGCTCCGGGCGTTATGAACAATATGCCGAAAAGAGGTTCATCCCTACTTGTATTCACGGCAGGAGATTCGCATATGTCTGTCAATAATATTCATCTGTGTTATTTCAGCCCCACCGGGACAACCCGTCTTGTTCTTGAATCCATCGCCGGGAGTATGAAGTCTGCAGAAACCAGACTGCATGTTCATGACTGGCTTTCTCCCGAGTCTCGCGCCAGTATCCTTGAATGTTCTCCTGATGATCTTGTCCTTGTGGGGATGCCTGTCTATTATGGCCGCGTTCCTTCTCTTTTTCATGCCGGACTTCCTTTGAGTGGAAACGGAGCTCTTTTCGTACCGGTGGTTGTCTATGGAAACCGGCATTACGACGATGCACTGCTTGAACTGAAAAATCTGGGAGAAGCTGCCGGGTGTACCTGCCTCGGAGCGGGAGCGTTTATTGCCAGACATAGTCTGAACCCCCATATGGGAGAGGGGCGCCCCGATGCCGAGGATCATGCCATGATGCATGATTTTGGAAAGCAGCTTGCAGAGAGGGCTGCACGGCATGCTGTTTCCGGTTCGGTATCCGTTCCTGGGGAAATGCCGTACGTTCCCTATGGAAAGACTCCCTTTACGCCGGTTTTGCTTGATCACGACGCATGCATCGCCTGCGGAACCTGTGTCAGTGCCTGTCCTGTTCGTCTGATTGATCCGGAAACCTTTGAACCGGCAAAACCTGAGCAGTGCCTTTTTTGCTATGGGTGCGTGAGAAACTGTCCTGTCCAGGTCAGAGGACCTGTCCCGGCTGTGGCAGAAGTCTTTGACAGTCGTATGAATCAACTGGCAGCCCGGTGTACGGAACGTCGGGTACCCGAAACATTTTTCTAGCATTGGCATGGATAATACGGTGGAGAAAATGGGTATCCTGGAATCGAAGAGACAGTCCGGTCAGTCCGACTGGTACACGGTATGGATCCCCTCATATCATTGCCATGCCATGTGGATTTAGGCAGACTGTCTGGTATCGGTTCTGCCACACTACTACATACCGACAGCAGAAGAATGCTGTCTCTGGAGTTTTCATGCTCACATCATTATCACCAGAAGAAGTGCAGCGTCGCCTGAAAGCAGGAGAAATACGTCTGATCGATATTCGGGAAACCGATGAGTATGCCGAGGTCTCCATTCCCGGAGCGCGGCTGATCCCTCTTTCCATTATCAGAAAGCACCCGCTGACAGAATCAGGAAGTCCTGCCAAACCTGTGGTCTTTACATGCCGTTCCGGAAACCGAACACGGGAAATGGCTCCATTGCTTGAATCGCTGGTGTCCGATCCAGCCTATGTTCTGGATGGTGGTGTAGCCGGCTGGGAAAAGGCAGGACTTCCCGTGGAGCGCACCAGGATGCCGCTTCCTCTGTTTCGTCAGATACAGATTGGCGCAGGAAGTCTGGTCCTTATCGGAACGGTTGGAGGGGCGTTCTGGCCTCCTCTGTATTGGCTGAGTGCCTTTGTAGGCGCCGGACTCGTTTTTGCCGGCGTCACCGGTTTTTGTGGACTGGGCATCCTTCTTTCCAGAATGCCGTGGAACAGGACCCGGTAAGATACCTTCCCCGTATGGGACCGATGCACTCAATGCTCCTTTTAGGACAAGGAAAGGAAATGGATACTTCTCAAATAAGCCTTCTGGCTGCTGCCATGACTGTGAATGCCAAGTATGCCGCCTATACCTTCTATCAGCAGAGAGAGGGACGTCCTCTGACCTCTGAAGAAATGGAGGAAATTGCTGCCGGGATCATCAATGAGATTGGGACGACGACAAGGCAGTTCGTTGCAGCACTCAATGGTGAAGCCGATATAGAAGACTAAAGCTCGATCAGAATGGCATGGCGTCATTTCCGAAGCAGGCAGACCTGAATCAGGTTTGCCTGCTTCTGCATGTCTGGCAGAACAGTTTTCATAACACTCTGTATTTCCAAATGAACCCGGCTGAGAGTCTGACGGTCAGTCAAAATGCCTTGTCAGGGGGGCTCCCAGCAGGATGCTTCTTTGAGTGCAGCGCAGACCTGTACCGACTTGTCAGAACAGAACCCATGCCCTGTTGTGCAGACCGTACCGTGATTGTTCGGAAGACATCAAAAAGGCTTCCGGCCGAGTCCGCGCCGAAAGCCTGAGCTGGCTGAAAACGAGTGCCGGAAAGAGAACTGAAACGGCATCCACCAGTCCCGGTGGAGCCGTTTCGCTGCCTTCATGCCTGCTGGATTGCGACAACCTGATAGCCGGCGTCTTCAACAGCCTTCTTCAGCAGTTCGTCGGCAACGCCTTCAGCTTCCACTGTCGCCTTTTTCCCCGCCAGATCCACGGATACGTCTTTGACGCCGGAAACAGCGCGCAGAGCCTTGTCAACGGCGTTGGAGCAGTGGCTGCAGTTCATTCCTTCAACAGAAAGTACCTTTTTCATGATCAGACTCCTTGAATTGATTGAGGTGACTCCAGAATCACTATGAGACTCGTTTTTCTGCTCCGGTGTGGTCTGTGTTTCCGGAATGGCATATCCGGTTTTGAAAAAACGCAGGCGCAGTGCGTTGGTCACAACACTGACGGAACTGAAGCTCATGGCTGCAGCCGCAATCATAGGATTGAGGGTAAGACCCCAGAGACCATAGAAGACTCCGGCGGCAACCGGGATTCCCACGCTGTTGTAGAAAAACGCCCAGAACAGGTTTTCCTTGATATTTCGCATGACTGCCTTGCTGAGCTGAATGGCCGAGACCGCATCCAGCAGATCGCTTTTCATAAGGACAATATCGGCCGATTCGATGGCAATATCCGTACCGGCACCAATGGCAATTCCCACATCGGCTCGGGCAAGGGCTGGAGCATCGTTGATACCGTCACCAATCATGGCAACCTTTTTCCCCTGTTCCTGCAACGTACGGATTTCGCGTTCCTTGTCCTCAGGAAGAACGTCGGCCACAACCCGGCTGATACCAGCCTGACGGCGTATGGCTTCGGCAGTCACCTTGTTGTCACCGGTGAGCAGAACAACCTCCATGCCCATTGCCTGGAGTGCGGCCACGGCCTGAGGACTTGTCGGCTTGATGATGTCGGCTACGGCGATAAGGCCAATCAGCCTGGAATCATGCACGCAATAAAGAGGTGTCTTTCCCTCCCTGGCCAGCTTTTCTGCAATGGAAGCAAGGTGATTTGAAATGCCTTCTTCCTGAAGCAGGCGGGAGTTGCCTGCCAGCGTGCGTACCCCATCGATTGTCCCGGCTATTCCCTGACCGGAAATCTGGAGGAAATCGGTTATTGGTGCAAGGGTGAGGCCGCGTTTTTCGGCTTCACGCACGATGGCAGCCCCCAGTGGATGCTCGGACAGCTTCTCCAGCGAGGCTGCAAGACGCAGGACTGTATCGGGGGGCAGGCTGTCCGTAGTGAAAATATCTGTGACAGCAGGCTTTCCTTCGGTCACTGTGCCTGTCTTGTCCAGAACAACAGCAGTGACCTGACCTGCGGTTTCAATGGCTTCGGCGGATTTGAACAGGATGCCGCTTTGGGCGCCTCTGCCTGTACCGACCATGATGGCTGTAGGCGTGGCCAGCCCCAGCGCACAGGGACAGGAAATGACCAGAACCGCGATGCCGATGGACAGGGCAAATTCAAGATCTTGGCCGAGGAGCAGCCAGACCAGCGTCGCAATGACGGCAATGGCAATAACCACAGGGACAAAGATGCCACTGATTCTGTCTGCAAGACGGGCAATGGGAGCCTTGGATGAGGAGGCTTCATCCACAAGCCGGATAATCTGTGCCAGTGTCGTATCTTCACCCACGCGAGTGGCCCGCATGAGAAAGTGGCCTGACGTATTGATGGTGGCTCCGGTAACAGGGTCTCCTGCCTTCTTCTCCAGCGGCATGCTTTCGCCGGTAAGTGCCGATTCATTCAGCAGCCCGTTGCCTTCCGTGATGATGCCGTCAACTGGAAGACTTTCTCCTGCCTTGACCACAAGAATATCACCGACCACAACCTGTTCTATTGGAATGGAAATTTCATGACCTTCCCTGAAAACTGTTGCTGTCTTTGGGGCAAGATTCATCAGTCCGGCAATGGCTTCGGATGTTTTTCCCTTGGCTCTGGCTTCAAAGAATTTTCCAAGGGTGATCAGAGTCAGAATCATGGCTGCCGATTCAAAATAGAGGTTGGCCGCAAAATGCCGGACTGTTTCCAGATCCCCAGCTCCCAGAGCAAAGGCCATTTTGTAGATGGCATAGATGCCAAAGACGGAGGCTGCCCCTGAACCAAGAGCAATAAGCGAGTCCATGTTCGGGGAACCAGAAAGCAGCGATTTGATTCCCGTGCGGTAGTATTTGAAATTGATGAAAATAACTGGAACAGTGAGCAGAAACTGGGTAAACGCGAAGGCTACGGCATTGGCTGTTCCATGCAGAAAGTCCGGGAGCGGAGCGCCGAACATGTGCCCCATGGAGATATAGAAGAGTGGAATGGTGAACAGGAATGAGACCACAAGGCGGAGCTTCATTTCCTGAAGTTCAGCTGATGCAGGATCATTTTTGGGTATCTGGGGAGAGGTCTGTCCGTGCAGCGTTGCACCATATCCGGCCTTTTCCACGGTACTGATGATATTTTCTGCGGAAATGGCTGCTTCATTGAAAGAAACAGTCATGTTGTTTTTCAGCAGATTG
>CAMLXE010000062.1 GCA_946490455.1 uncultured Desulfovibrio sp.
AAACAGGGCGAATTTTTTCGCCTTGTTTTTTTTCCAGTCCTAAAAAAAATACAAGTAATCCTCTTTACCTTTATCCGCCCCACAGGTAGAGTCTGCCTAGATGAATGGCAGGAATGTAACCATTGAATGCATTTCTGTAATTATGGATACAAGATACCGGCTCGGAGAAACACCGGTTATTCCATCCCAGAGGAGGATATTCCGGATCCGGCAGTTTCTCTGGATTCCAATTTTCATTTTTGGCACCCCGTATCCCTCAGGGATTCCCCTACAGGGATATAAACGCAACCATTCCTAGTTAGGAGGAAAAACATGAAATTTACCCGCTCCATAGTCCTGGCTGCTGCCCTTGTTTTTGCATGGGCAACGGCTGGCCTGGCCGCCCATTCTGTGGAAACATGTGACAAGCGTATTGAAAGCTTCAACTACCTTGTGGACTATTCCGGCTCCATGATGATGAGCTTCCGCGATACCGGCATGAGCAAGGTTGCCGCAGCCAAGGAAATCATCAAGCGTGTCAATGCGGTTGTACCCGATCTCGGCTATGAAGGTGGCCTGTACACCTTTGCTCCCTATGGAACCGTTGTAAACCAGGGTACCTGGAATCGTGACAATCTGGCCGCCGGTGTTGATACTCTGAAAGACAATCTGGAAACCTTTGCCCGCTTTACCCCCATGGGGACCGGAATTCAGACGCACAATTCCGTCATCAGCCAGATGACCCCTCGTGCTGCTGTCATCCTCGTAAGTGACGGTGAATCCAACCGCGGAGTAAGCCCCATTGATGAAGTGAGGGCCATCTACTCTGCCAATCCGAATGTATGCTTCCATGTAATCTCTCTGGCCACTACTCCCGCAGGGAAGGCTACCCTCGATGAAATCGCCCGTCTGAATGCCTGCACGGTTTATGTGGATGGTGCCGATCTGCTGACGAGCGATGCTGCGGTTGACACCTTTGTTGGTGATGTGTTCTGCCGTGAACGTATCGCCGTGGTAGAAGACGTCGTTGTTCTGCGTGGCGTCAACTTCGCTTTTGATTCCTCCGAACTCAGCCCCGAAGCACAGGGTATCCTGAATGAAGCTGCCCGCATCATCAAGGAACATCCCGATCTGAGCGTCCGCCTGCTCGGATGGACCGACAGCATTGGCAGCGACGCCTATAACCTGAAGCTTTCTCAGCGCCGTGCCAACGCCGTAAAGACCTATCTGGCCTCTCAGGGTGTAGCTCCCAGCCGTATGATTGCCGAAGGCATGGGTAAGTCTTTCCGTTATGACAACGCAACGGAAGAAGGCCGTTACATGAACCGTCGTACTGAACTGGTCTTCCTTGACTAATTTGATTTACACATGAAAAAGGGCCCGATGGAATTTCCATCGGGCCTTTTTTAAGGGATCTCGTTCCAATGACATTTTCCATAAAATCCATTTGTTGTGCCCTGTCTCTGACCGCACTCTTCCTTTTGGGAGGACAGGTACAGGCAGCTCAATCATCCAGTCAGCCCTCTGAAGAAACGGTTCTTGAAGTAAAGGGCAAACTGGATTCTTTCGCCAAGGACTACGTATCACGCGCCAATGCGACAATCAAACCCAATCGAAATCACGTCGCAGTAAAGAAAGTCAAGGGCCAATATGTTGCCTCATTTCGGGAAGTGGATATTGATACCATGGTAACCGAAATATATCCCAGCCAGGCTCCAGGATGCAGCTATGTGGGACATATTATTTATCTGGAAAAAGAATATGAAAGCATTGGCAAAACCAAGAAAATTGCACAGCAGGGAGAGTTCAAGCAGAAAAGAGCCCGGCGCATCCGTGAACTGTTCCGCTACAACCAGGGGAAATGGTGCTACTAACGTTTGACAGGCTGACGAGCCTCATGCTGTCATCTGAATGAAGCATCAGTATCAAACAGAAAAGACTGCCATGTGTCCGGCAGTCTTTTCTGTTTTTCTGACAGGAACCTGTTCCGTGCAGAGGACTTCTCCACTAGCTGCTTCTTGCTTATCCCTTTCTCTTTTCTCCGACACTGTCATGCCAGAATGAGCTGAACATCCTCTCTGTCGGGAAGAACCCTGCCTATGCACCAGGCAGGCTCTCCCAATGCGGCAAGTCGTTCCTCGGCCTCCTCTTTCCGCTCCTCTGGAACGGCAAGGACAAGTCCACCGGATGTCTGAGCATCAAAAGCCAAGAGGGCAAGGAGTTCATCTACCTCGGGAACGACATGAGTCCTGCAGCTACAATGCTTACGGTTTGCATACGTTCCAGCCGGAACCAGACCATCAGCAGCAAACTCCAGAACGTGATCCATAAAAGGCAAAGAACATACACAAAGCTCAACTGTCACCCCAGATCCACGCGCCATTTCCAGCACATGTCCCCCAAGGCCGAAACCGGTCACATCTGTAGCTGCCCGCAGTCCCATCTCCCGAATGACACGACCCCCATTCCGATTGAGACGGGTGGCCCAACGGTACAGTTCGTCTTCTGCCGAGTCTGCCCCAGGCCAGCCGGCCTTGATCGCCGTAGCCAACACACCTGTTCCCAGAGGCTTTGTCAATATGAGCCGATCTCCCGGAGACAAGGCGGCATTACCGGCAATACGCCCAGGATCAACGACTCCTGTGACCGCAAGACCATATTTGATTTCATCATCTTCCAGTGTATGGCCTCCAGCCAGTACCGCACCAGCTTCAGTCATCTTTTCAAGTCCACCAGTCAGAATGTCTGCAAGAATGGACAACGGTAATTCCTTGGCCGGAAATGCCACAACATTCATGGCAGACCACGCTTCTCCACCAACAGCATATACATCGGAAAGAGCATTGGCCGCAGCAACCTGCCCGAACAGACGCGGATTATTTCCCAGTGGCCCCAATACATCTACGGTCTGTACCAAAGCCATGCCTGC
This sequence comes from uncultured Desulfovibrio sp., assembly GCA_946490455.1. GTDB lineage: Bacteria > Desulfobacterota > Desulfovibrionia > Desulfovibrionales > Desulfovibrionaceae > Bilophila. Next base: position 2,909 of record CAMLXE010000062.1, read on the forward strand.
AGGAGGTGAACTCACAACAACGGCATCTTCGTTATGTTCAAAGCCGTGCAGCACCCTCCCCTCAGGATCAGGAACTCGTGGCAGAGAAGCAAGAACCTGCTCCAGCAACTCTGGAGCTGTTTTTGCCGCTCAACCAGCAGCCTTGGCACGATCCATCAATCGAAATGTCATGGAACGCCTCCCTTTTATGGCTTTGTTCAAATCGAGGGTGGATAAATACAGGGCACGGTGAAAAAACAGTTTCGATTCTGTTCTGCCAGCCCGCACTAAAAAACAAGTTTCTCAACGTTGGGGGAATCTCTCTTCTGAGCTTGACCATCTTCCAACTATGCCCCAACCACCTCATAAAGGAAACAGGAAGATCTTTATCCAAAGATACTGACTGGTTACCTCGCACACTGTTTGTATCATGGTTGTTGATACGCAAAACGTCAACAGAAAGGCACCAAAATCTTTCTACACGCCATCCCAGTCTCGATCCAGAGAACGGCATGCAATGGCTTCAGTCAGATGTTCCACAGCAATATTTTCAGAATCCGCCAAATCGGCAATCGTCCGGGACAGTCGCAAAACCCTCGTATACGCGCGAGCCGAGAGGGCCAGCCTTTGGACGGCTTCACGCAGGAAAAGCTCTCCCTCTCTATTCAGCTGACAATACATCTCCAGCAGGCGCCCCGACAGATCGGCATTGGTCCGGCAGCGAGTTTCTGCATATCTGAACGTCTGCCTCGCCCTTGCTGCCATCACACGTTCCCGAATGCTGGCAGAAGATTCCGCCGGAGTATCGGCACGCAAGTCATCATAAGGGACAGGTGATACCGGTACATGCAGATCAATACGATCCAGAAGAGGACCGGAAATCCGGGCACGATACCGGCGAATCTGCTGAGGAGAACAGGCACAGGTGTGGGAGGGATCGGTAGAATACCCGCAGGGACAGGGATTCATGGCAGCCACAAGCATGCAGTCTGCGGGAAATGTAACGACCTGAGATGTCCGAGAGACAGTCACTACGCCGTCCTCGAGAGGCTGTCGCAGTGCATCCAGAGTTGCTCTCCCATATTCAGGCAGTTCATCAAGAAACAGGACACCACGATGGGCCAGAGAAACTTCTCCGGGACGGGGAAAAGTACCTCCACCCACAAGCGCACGTTCGGAGACAGTATGGTGAGGGGCCCGAAAGGGTCTTTCGCAGATAAGCCCTCTGCCATTCAACATCCCGGCGACACTGTGTATTTTGGTAACTTCCAAAGATTCTTCAAAGGTCAGGGGCGGCAATATTGATGGAATGCGTCTGGCAAGCATGGTTTTGCCACTTCCGGGCGGCCCAAAGAACAGCAGATTGTGCGCCCCCGCCGCTGCAATTTCAATGGCCCGTCGGGCCATATTCTGTCCCTTTACATCCATAAAGTCAGGGACATCTTCCCGGCAAACAGAAAAATCGGGAAGAGAAGCCGGCCCAAGAGAACTTTGTCCTGTCAGCAGTGCTACAGCTTCACCAAGGAATTGAGGCCCGTATGTTGATACTCCAGAGACTGCTGCTTCCGCTGTATTCTCTGGAGCAACGATCATTCCCCGCGCCCCTTCCCTGCGCGCCAGAACAGCCAGTGGAAGGACGCCAGATACAGGCTTGATGGCGCCTCCAAGGGAAAGCTCTCCCAGCGGAAACCAGCCCTGAAGACATCCTTCAGGAATAATTCCTGCCGCTGCAAGCAGACCAAAAGCCAAGGGCAGATCATATCCGCTTCCGGCCTTCCTCTTGTCTGCTGGAGCGAGATTTACTGTAATTCTGGATGGAGGAAGCCTGAATCCACAGGAACGCAATGCGGCAAAAACACGTTCTTTGGCTTCTCGGACAGCCCCTTCCGCCAAACCGACCATAACGAAGGAAGGAACACCCTGACGGACGAGATCAACTTCCAGATCGACCCTGAAGGCATCAACGCCATGGATAGCTCCGCAGAAGAGTCTGACAACCATAGTTACCTCTAGGATATGTATTCATGGTAATTAGCCTCCTCCAAACGACATGCGGCAGACCTTTTCCTGGCAAAACACACAAAATGAAGCCGACTTTCTGCCGAAAACAGGTCCAGAAATTCCATCGTTAGAGCAGATCACATTCATCCGATACAGGCTGTCATTCTAACAGAGCGTATCCAATGAAGCCGGGGAAGGTGATTTCGATGGACGCCCCAAAGCCAATCTTCGTTCGAAATACCGTAACAGAGCCGATATACTCAATGTCATGGCCAGATAAAAAAGCGCAACAGTAACCCAGACTTCAAAGGCACGGAAATTGACGGCGATGATTTCCTGTCCCTGTCTGGTCAGTTCTCCCACACCTATGACAACGAGCAATGACGTATCCTTGAGAGAAATAATGCACTGATTGGTCAGGGGCGGAATCATCCGGCGAAATGCCTGAGGCCAGATGATATAAAGCATGGTCTGAGCTCTCGTCAGACCGGTAGAGCGCCCCGCTTCGGTTTGTCCCTTATCTATGGAGCTGATGGCACCACGGACAATCTCGGCAATATAGGCACCGGAGTTGACTCCGATGGCAATGACGCCAGCCGTATCGGGAGGGATACGGGTTCCCAGCGCCAGTGGCAGACCAAAATAAAGGAACATGACCTGGACAATCAGAGGCGTTCCTCGAATGGCTTCAATATAAATCAGAGCAAGTGTCCGCAAGATTCGACTGCGAGTGGAATTTGCGAGTCCTGTGATAATGCCGAGAGCGAGACCAAGAGCCAGGCCTCCTACAGTAATGAGAAGGGTAAGCTGTACACCTGCCAGAAGCTGCGGAGCGGTCTCAAGCATGACGGAAGGTTCAAAATCAAAGGCCATGACATTTATCCGAAAGGTTGGAAAAAGGATGGGGAGGCATGGCCTCCCCTGAAGAACCATTCCAAAATGGAGACTATGTGATCAATAACGGCATGGAGACAAGCAGTCTTCCATACCTCACCATGAGAGGACTACTTCTTTGCAGGAGCGTATCCGAACCACTTCTTGTACAGGGCATCGTATGTGCCGTCGGCTCGCATCTGATCCAGTGCAGCGTTTACTTTTTTGACCAGCTCTTCATGTCCCTGTGCAAAACCGATTCCATATTCCTGACCTTCATACAGCGGACCGACGACCTTGGCCTTTCCCTTTCCAGCGGTAGAAGCGAACTGCTTTACAACAGGCATGTCAAATACGACTGCGTCGGCACCATTACTGATCAGTTCAAAGAACATGCCGTCATTATTGGGGAACTGTTTCAATTCCTTGGCCTTTCCGAAATCCTGCATGAAAGGAACGGAAGAAGTACCTGTTTTGACAGCAACAACCTTTCCGGCCAAATCTTCCAGCTTGCTGATGGACTTTTCATCCTCACGAACAAGGATCATAAGGCCAGAAACGTAGTAGCCCTGAGAAAAATTGACGACCTTGGCCCGTTCGGGTGTAATGGTCATACCGGCAATCCCCACGTCGACATTACCCGTCTGAAGTCCCGGGATAATGCCATTGAAATCCATGGGCTGGAACTTGTAGGAGACACCTACACGCTTGGCGATTTCCTGCCACAGTTCAATATCAAATCCAGTAAACTTTCCATCAGGCCCCTTGAATTCAAATGGCATGAAATTGGTGTCGTGCGCAACAACCAGTTCCTTGGCAGAAACAGGTGCAACGAGCAGAAATACAGCCAGAAGCCCGCTAAGCAGCGCGGAAAAACGTTTCATGAAAACCTCTCTCGTGTTTGTGAAACATGGTGCTTCCCCTACAGGGACCAGACCTCGCCAACCGGCGAACCAATTCCTCACCCTTGGGAGTCCAAAAGGATGGAACAAGAGCATGTGAATACACTCAAAACAGAATTGCCCATGTTCTCCCAAAAATCAAGGTAAGTAATAAAAATTGACCTTTTTTCTGACAAAAGACTTCATGGAGAGGCTTTTTCTGTCGTTATGTGTCACCTGTCTGCAAGGTTTGCCCTCCCACAGCAAAATCGGGCACAGGATACCAGAGACCATACGACAGACATGATCATCTTTTCCAGTCAGCAGAGAATAGTTTGGATTCAACATCATTCCAGACAGAATCGACATCAATCTCTGTCATGCAACGGTGATGCCCAAGAGGACAAACCTGAGGCCCATGCAACCCACATGGACGGCAAGGCAAGGAGACTTCAAAAACCTTTGCGCTTTCCCCCCGGGGGAAGAAGCCGAGTTCTCGCACAGTAGGACCAAACAGGGCTGTTACGGGAGTATGTTGCGCCCATGCAAGATGCATTGGCCCGGAATCATTGGACACATAGCACTGCAGCCTGGAAAGCCAGGCAGCCAGTTCCGTCAGAGACAGCGCACCTGAAAAGTCATGAAGCAAAGGATGGTCTGCGAGCTCTGCCTGCCGAATCACTTCTCTGGCCATCTCCTCTTCTTCAGGTCCGGCAAAAATGAGGATATGCGCCCCCCTTTCTGCACCGCGCCGCGCTATTTCGGCAAAGCCAGAGACAGTCCAGCGTTTGGTTCCCCAGACAGACCCGGGATGCAATCCCAAAAGAGGCCCATCTGGCGTAAATGTACTACGCCAATTTTCTACCCTTCTGCAAACAGATTCAGGCAAGACAAGATTCGGCCAATGGTATTGTGGGCTGTCCAGCTGAAAGTCTGAAGGAAGCACGGGACGTAACAGCTCAAGCAGACGTTCTATTTCATGCAGCTCGCCAAAACGGCGTGGAACCTGATGCGTATAGCATAAAAAACCGACAGGACCAGTTCCGGTATAGCCCACACGGATATCTGCCCCGCTCAATCTTGCCAGCAAAGCTGAACGTGGGCTTGGATGAGCTCCTATCCAGAGATCGTAGCCACGCGCAGCAAGACGCCGTCCCATTTTCCAGAGAGAGCCGGGAGTTCCATTTCCCGACTGCGGACGTTTGTCATATTCATACACAGACCGAATGGCAGGATGCGCCTCAAAGAGAGAAGCGAATCCGCGGCGGACATAAAAATCCAGAGCGGCTTCGGGAAAGGCATCGACCAATGTCTGGATCAAGGGCAATGTCAGCACGGCATCACCAAGAAATGCCGTGTTCCAGACGGCTATTTTCCGTATCATACCCGCTCCTTTTCTTACAGTGTCTGCACAAAACGGACCCAACGTCCATAGAAATGTCATTGTTACGCCACGAGCTTGTGTCTCTCGACAAGGAACTCAGGATACGGCAGGAGCCTCTGCCTGTCATGTACTCGGCGCCGATCACTTATGCAAGAAAGCATAAAAAGGCCTCCCGGTTAAGGGAGGCCCCTATTTCAGCATTCGGTCAGTGGTTTGAAATTTTTTTTGGATGCCCCACAGACAGGACAGGTCCAGTCATCGGGAAGATCCTCAAATTTTGTTCCTGCAGGAATCTTGCGCCGCTTGTCACCCCTGTCAGGATCATAGACATAGCCACAATTGGCTACTGGGCAACGGTACATATCTTTGGGATCAGCCATAAGGACACTACCAGACG
>CAMLXE010000063.1 GCA_946490455.1 uncultured Desulfovibrio sp.
GTGAGCCAGAGCAGCCTGGTAAACCAGGTTACGAGCGGCTTCAACGCGGGTAGCCATGTCGGCCAGCATCCACTGAATGCCCTGCTTCGTAGCAATGGGCTTACCGAACTGTACACGTTCCTTGGCGTAGCTGATGGCAGCTTCGAGAGCGCCCTGAGCAATACCGAGAGCCTGAGCACCGATACCGATACGGCCACCGTCGAGGGTCTGCATGGCAATCTTGAAGCCTTCGCCTTCCTTGCCGAGCAGATTTTCAGCAGGAACGATCATGTCCTTGAAGAACAGTTCGGTGGTGGAGGAAGCGCAGATGCCCATCTTGTCTTCGGTCTGGCCTACCTGGAAGCCGGGGAAGCTCTTTTCCACGATGAAGGCGGAAATGCCCTTCAGGCCCTTGGAAGGATCGGTCATGCCGAAGATGATGAAGGTGTCGGCCACAGCACCGTTGGTGATGAACACCTTGGAGCCGTTGACAACATAGTGGTCGCCCTGGAGAACAGCAACGGTCTTCTGAGCGGAAGCGTCGGTACCAGCGCCGGGTTCGGTCAGGCCGAAAGCAGCGAGCTTTCTACCGGAAGCGAGGTCGGGGAGATACTTGGCCTTCTGGGCTTCGGTACCGAACTGCTTGATGGGGGACATGCCGAGGGAAACGTGAGCGGAAAGGATAACGCCATGCGTAGCGCATACACGGCTCAATTCTTCAACGGCCAGGATGTAGGAGAGGTAGTCGCCGCCGGCGCCTTCGAGTTCTTCGGAGGTGTTCAGGCCAAACATGCCGAGTTCAGCCATCTTCGGAATGCTTTCAGCGGGGAAACGATGGTTCTTGTCGATTTCGGCAGCGATGGGCTTCACTTCCTTTTCAGCGAACTCCCGTACCATATCCTTAATCATCTTTTGATCTTCAGTAAGCTGGAACATAGAGCTTAACCTCCCGAACTAGTAAAAGTTATTTTTCTATCAATTAATCGTAATGCCACAACACTCCGGAGAGTGTTGTAGCCTTCAGCGAATATTTCTGCAAGCTTTTTTCGGGAAAAAAATCGGATTTTCATTTTTTTGTTGTCTATGCAGGAAATATTCCTGATAAAAAAAATAAATATCCATGCCCTGATATGAACTATATTTGACACCAATTTCGGCCATAGTGAATAAAAAACTATATTATCGTATTTTGAGCGAACAATCAGTTTGAATTGGACATTGTGTGAAAAAAAATACAAAAGCGAGACTTGGATAATGGCTTTATCTGTAATAAAAGATGGTTACTGGCTATTGTTGCTACGCCTTCTTCACAGACGGCCGAAGAGTTCCTTCTGTCATAAAAATGATGATGTCGGGGATTATGATGGTGAAGATCAGAGAAACATATATATGTTCGGAATGCGGTGCCCAGTCTTCTGTTTGGCGAGGTCAATGCCAATCCTGCAAGGCATGGAATTCTCTGGAGCTTTCCACCATTTCCGGAGGCGGCCGCAAGAGACCTGAAGCTGGTGGGACGGCAAGGGCCGTCCGGCTTGGCGATGTGGAAGACCGCGGGCATGAACCTTTTGGAACCGGACTTGAGGCTCTGGATCGTGTCCTCGGCAAAGGACTGATTCCGGGCAGTGCGTTGTTGGTAGGGGGAGAACCCGGTATCGGAAAATCGACACTGCTGTTGCAGCTCGCAGGTGCTGTAGCGGCTTCCGGAAGACTGGTTCTTTATGTGAGCGGTGAAGAATCATTGCCCCAGATCAAGGACAGAGGGGCACGTCTGGGAGTCCTTCACGATAATCTGCTGGCGCTTTCCACCTCACGGATCGAAGACGTATTGCCGCTTCTCAGGCGGGATGATGCCCCTGATCTTCTCATTCTTGATTCTGTTCAGACGTTGACTTCCGAAAATGCCGAAGGCCTTCCGGGGAATGTAGGGCAGGTTCGTGCAGTGGCTACAGATGTGGTGGAGGCCTGCAAGAGTGGTAGGACAACGGTAGTCCTGGTGGGACATGTTACCAAGGATGGAACGCTTGCCGGGCCTCGTCTGCTGGAACATATGGTGGACACGGTCATTTCTCTGGAGGGTGATCGACGTCAGATGTTCCGTCTGCTTCGTGTCCTGAAGAATCGTTTTGGTCCCAATCAGGAGCTGCTGGTTTTTCAGATGGTGAGACAGGGGCTGGAAGTTGTGGAAGATCCTTCCACCTATTTTCTTGGGGCACGGGATCCGGGATTGAGTGGTACTGCTGTTGTCATGGCCGTGGATGGTCAGCGTCCTCTGGCTGTGGAAGTTCAGGCTCTGGTTACGAGAAGCTATCTGTCCATACCGCGCCGGACGGGAATGGGATTTGATGTAAACAGACTGCATCTGCTGCTTGCCGTACTGGAAAAGCGTTTGCGTCTGAATTTCGGCCAGGTGGATATTTACGCCAAGATCGGTGGAGGGATGAAACTCCAGGAGTCGGGAATGGACCTTGCATTGGTAGCCGCCATGCTGTCGTCCTTTTATGATGTACCGTTACCCGAACGCGCCGTATTTTGGGGAGAAGTGGATCTGAATGGACAGATACGCCCGGTAGCTGCACATGATGTCAGACTCTCTCAGGCCAGCCGTCTTGGATATAATCCCATTTTTCATCCGGGACCGGGGGGAGTGGATACCGTGGTGACCTTGCAGGACAGCCTTTTCCGCCGTGGCGGAGGAAGAGGGCGCTCCGCCTGATGTGTCTTGCCATTCTCTGATATGCACTTATTCTGTTATCGGGAGAATGTACCATGAACGAAATGCCTCTTCATTCCGAATCGGGTTGCCGTCCGGAAACTGTTACTGAAGAATATATTGCAGAACCAAGGTTGTTTCAGGTTCTGTTGCATAATGACGATTATACGACCATGGAATTTGTCGTGGATATTCTGATGCGGGTTTTCCACAAAAGCGCGGATCAGGCCACGGCCATCATGCTGTCTGTCCATAAGAACGGGGTTGGTGTTGCCGGGGTGTATCCCTATGAAGTAGCCGAAACAAAAGTGGAGAGAGCACACCATCTTGCACGGGAGGCAGAATTTCCCCTCCGCTGCACGATTCAGGAGATAGATGTATGATTGGTAAAAGTTTGCAGCAGGCGCTGGGGCTGGCCGTCCATGAGGTCAAACAGCGCCGTCATGAATATCTGACTCTGGAGCATCTGCTTTTTGGCATTGCCTCGGAGGCCACTGGGCAAAGGATCATTGAAGCCTGCGGAGGAGATATCGGAGGCCTGCAACGGGCACTGGATCATTTTTTTACGGCCCATCTGGAATCTCTGGATGAGGTTTCGGACAATATCTACCAGACTCTGGCTGTGCAGCGGGTCATGGATAACGCCGTTTCTCATCTGCGTAGTGCCGGTAAGGCAGGAAGTGACCTTGAGGTCGGGGATGTACTTGCGGCTCTTCTGGAGGAAGAGGAATCCTATGCCGCCGATTGTCTGAAGCGGCAAGGTGTTACCCGGCTGGCTGTGCTTGAACAGCTGACACAGGAAGTGGAAGATGATGCAGCAACACGGGAAGGCGGCGTTCGTCAGAATCCACTTGCGGCCTATACGCGTGATCTGACAAAGGCAGCTCGGGAAGGGCTGCTTGATCCTCTGGTAGGGCGTGAGGCCGAGCTGACGAGAAGCATTGAAATTCTTGCCCGGAGACGCAAGAACAATCCATTATATGTTGGAGAGCCCGGTACGGGCAAGACTGCCATTGCCGAAGGTTTGGCCCAGCGCATTGTCAGCGGGAATGTTCCGCCGGAATTCCGGGAGGCGCAGATCTTTTCACTGGATCTTGGTGCGGTGTTGGCCGGCGCCAAATATCGTGGTGATTTTGAAGGCAGGATCAAGGCCGTAGTGCGGGCGCTGGAAAAGGTACCCGGTGCCATTCTGTTCATTGATGAGATTCATACCATTGTGGGCGCCGGAGCCACCAGCGGAGGTTCCATGGATGCTTCCAATCTGCTCAAGCCCATTCTTGCGGAAGGAAAGCTGCGTTGCATGGGATCGACTACCCATGAGGAGTACCGCAATCATTTTGAAAAGGACCGGGCTCTGGTTCGTCGTTTTCAGCGTGTTGACGTACAGGAACCTTCACAGGAAGCGTGTGTGGAGATTCTGAAGGGATTGCAGTCGCGCTATGAGGAACACCATGGTGTCCGCTATACGGCGTCAGCCGTTCGGGCAGCTGTGGAACTTTCTGCCAGACATGTACAGGATCGCATGCTTCCGGATAAGGCTATTGATGTGCTGGATGAGGCAGGAGCCTCCGTGCGCTTGCGTGCTGGTTTTCGGCCAGGTGCTTCAGTGACCAGACAGGATATGGAACGCATTGTGGCCCGTATGGCGGGAATACCAACCAGAACGGTTTCCGGAAGAGAACGAGATCGTCTGAAGCATCTGGGGGAGGATCTGCGCAGAGGAATCTATGGACAGGATCAGGCCATAGAGAGTGTGACGCATGCGATTCTTCGCTCGCGTGCCGGTCTGGGACGCAGCGGACGACCGGCGGGTTCCTTTTTGTTCTATGGACCAACCGGGGTAGGGAAGACGGAACTGGCCAGACAGCTTGCAGAAAGGCTGGGGGTAGCCTTCCTCCGTTTTGATATGAGCGAATATATGGAAAAGCATGCGGTTTCCCGTCTGATTGGTTCTCCTCCAGGCTATGTGGGCTTTGAACAGGGAGGACTTTTGACAGAGGCCGTGCGCAAGACGCCCTATGCCGTTCTTTTGCTGGATGAAATCGAGAAGGCGCATCCGGATATCTATAATGTGCTGCTGCAGGTCATGGACTACGCCACATTGACGGACAATACGGGGCGTAAGGCCGATTTTCGGAATGTGATCCTGATCATGACATCCAATGCCGGAGCACGGGATATGGCCTCGGTACCCATGGGCTTTGTGAATGGAGCAAAGGGAAGTCAGGATGCTGCACAGAGAGGCCGGAAGGCTGTGGAGGCTGCTTTCAGTCCCGAATTTCGGAATCGACTTGATGCACTTGTGCCATTCAACGGTCTGACTCCTGACCTGATGGGGCGTATTGTGGACAAGAGTATCGCGGAACTGTGCCGTGGCCTTGCTGAAAAGAGAGTTGTGCTGACCCTTGATCCGGCTGCACGAGACTGGCTGGCGTCAAAGGGCTTTGATGCGACGCTGGGCGCTCGACCGTTACAGAGGCTGATTCGCGAAGCGCTGGAAGATCGACTTGCGGAAGAGGTTCTGTTCGGTCGATTGACCAAAGGCGGACGTGTTACCGTGTTGCCGCCTGTCGATGGTGAGGACAGGCTGGAACTGGCGATTGATCGCATGTGATGGCAAAGAGATTCCCGTCAGAGGTCTGCCTCTGGCGGGAATTGCCTGTTTCTGGGAATCAGAAATATTTGATGACCAGAGTCACAAACAGAATGCTGATTGAAATGACAAGAAAGATTTTGACAATTTTTGCCCCTTTTCGCATGGCAAGCTGACTGCCGACAATGTTTCCCAAAATATCCGCAACCGCCATGGGCAGGGCGTACATGAACAGAACCTGTCCATTGAGCAGAAAGACGACCAGCGCGCCTACGTTGGAAGCCAGATTGATGACTTTGGTGAGTGCCGATGCCTTGATGAGGGTCATACGCATGCACAGATGCAGGGCGATGATATAGAAGCTCCCTGCACCGGGGCCAAAGAAGCCGTCATAGAACCCGACACCAAAGCAGATCAGAGGAATGACACCATAGATTTCGTGGCTGGTGAACACGTCTCGTGCCGGCCGGGATTTCCATGGAATGAGTGTCACCAGTGCTGCAATGGGGAGCAGGATGACAAGAATGCGTCCGGCCGTTGCGGCGTCAAGAGCCATGATGCACTGCCCGCCTGCGGCAGATCCGAGCAGCGCTCCCGGGACACCCAGAACGGCCAGTTTCCATGGGACAAGTCCCTTACGGGCAAAGTTGAGCATGGCGGCCGTGGTCCCCAGCGTCCCGGCAAACTTATTGACACCCATGGCCTGCTGAGGGGTAATACCGGTAAGAAGAACAGCGGGGAGCTTCAGGAGCCCTCCTCCTCCGGCGATACTGTCGACGACGCCGGCAGTAAACGCGACAAGACACAGAAAAAGAATGGTCAGCATGGGAATCTGCCTGTTGTTTTTTGGCTGGGAGCAGAATTCCCGATGTACTGGAAAAGCTGGAGAGTCGCAACAGGCATGATTTATCGACTGAACAAAAATCCACTTCTGTTTCCTGATCCCGCCAATGCGGACGCTTCCGGTCTGATTGCTGTGGGGGGAGATCTTTCCGTACCAAGGTTACTTACGGCATACGCCTGTGGTGCCTTCCCGTGGTATTCTGAGGGACAGCCACTTCTCTGGTGGTCTCCAGATCCTCGCTGTGTCCTTCTGCCTGCTGAATTTCGGATTCCACGTACAGTACGCCGGGAGCTGCGCCGGTGTTCGTTTTCGGTGACGCATGACCGGGCCTTTGGACGTGTCATGAGGGCCTGTGCTGAAGTCGTTCGTCCTGATCAGGATGGAACATGGATTACGCCAGAAATGACAGCAGGCTATATTCGGCTGCACGAGGCAGGATTTGCCCATTCCGTGGAAGTGTGGGAACAGGATGCTCTCGTTGGCGGGCTTTATGGCGTCTGGCTTGGAAACGTTTTTTTTGGTGAATCCATGTTTCATCGTCGTTCAGATGCATCCAAGCTGGCCTTGGTTCATCTTTTGGAATGGGTGAATGCGGAGGGGTGTGAACTTATCGATTGTCAAATGGAAACGGCACATATTCTGCGTTACGGAGTGCGATCCATCCCGCGTGCCGAATTTATTGATCGCTTGATCGCTGCAGGCGTCTGGTCAGCTCGAGAGAATGCTCTCGACCGTCTGGGTATCATTCATCAGGTGTGAGTAGTTTTTTCTCTTTCTGTTTGTCTTGTGTCCTGCTCAGACAGGGAGCCGCAGAGGCTCAGTTGCTGTCCGAAGGAATATTACTGGAGCCACAGACACCATCAAAAAAGGCAGCAATGCGGTTTGCCATCCACGCTGTCCGGTGTCCCGTATCCACAAACCCAACATGACCTCCCCAGCGAGGGATTTCCAGGGTCAGTGCCGGATTGGCCAGAGCCTGTCGTGTAGGGTAACAGCTGTTGGACAGAAACGGATCGTCGGCGGCGTTAAGGAGCAGGGTTGGAATCCGGATTGTATCAAGTACGTTTATGCAGCCAGATTCGCGCCAGTACTGAAGTGCGGAATGGAATCCATGCATGGGGGCCGTAAAGCGTTCGTCAAATTCGTGGAAGGTCCTGATGGATTCCAGTCCTGAAAGGTCAAGATCATCAGGAAATTTCTGTTTTTTCAGTTTCAGCTTGTCTCTCAGTGTACGCAGAAAATAGCTCATGTAGAGTGCGCGCGAAGGACGGGCCAGCACCTCTGCTGCACCTTCCAGATCACAGGGAACAGAAATGCCTGCTGCTGCCCTGACGGAAGGCGGCAGGATAGTTTCACCTGCATATTTCAGCGTTTGGTTTCCTCCCATACTGAATCCGGCAAGACCGATGGTGGTATAGCCAAGTCTTTCACAGGTGTGTACGGTCAGAGCCAGATCGTCCGTTTCTCCACTGTGGTACAGACGCAGTTTTCTGTTGGGTTCACCAGAACAGCCACGAAAGTTGCGTGCAACCACATCCCAGCCCTTCTGATTCAGAGCGTTGGCCGTGGCAAGCATGTAGCTGCGGCGGCTGTGCCCCTCCAGTCCATGCGAAAGAATGACTACCCGGGAGGACTGTTTTCCGGGAATGGCAGGGATGCGATCGATATCAAAGAAGTCACCGTCGGGCGTTTCCAGACGTTCTCGCCACAGGTATGGCTGAGGCGGTTTGCGAAAGAGAGATGCCCAGATCGTCTGGACGTGCCCGTTATGCAGCCAGAAGGGAGCACTGTAGGAAGATTCGAGTACGGGCATGGAAACTCCTCAGCGAAAGGATGTGCCCATTGGCGATATGCTGTTTCCTTCCATGACTTGAACCAGTTGTCATACGACAGAAAAGGCGTCCTGTTTTTCGGACTGACAGGATGGCAGAAATCCTGCTGGCTGGAAATGTCAGCTTTCTTCATTGCCAATGGTCAGAACGTGCGCATAGCGGGCAGAGCGACGTCCTTCCTCGGCTGTCTTGTGTGCCAGCTCGCGGCAGTGCGGGCAGGCATTGCGCGGCAGAAGAATACAGAGACTTTCAGGGGTACGCCCCGACTCCGTTTCGATGACGGTGAGTCCTGCACAGTCGGAACAGAGACGGATACGCTCGCGCTGCCGTTCATAGAGGCCATCCGTATCGTAGTAGATATCACGGTCGCGCTTCCACCACGGTCCTTCTCTGTAGCCTTCAGAGGGCTGAAGCGGGGGATTGTGGAACTGTTCC
>CAMLXE010000064.1 GCA_946490455.1 uncultured Desulfovibrio sp.
CGGACATGGGAATACCTCAAGAAGGCCGGAACCGTCATTCTTGCCATTTCCATTTTGCTGTGGGCAGCCATGACCTACCCCCGTCTGCCGGAAGAACGACTGGAATCCTTTGCCAGACAGGAAGAGTCCATACGGACTGAAATGGTTCTTGCTGCGGAAAGAGGGGCAGATCTTTCCAGCCTTGAAACGGAGCTGGCCCGAATAAGCAATAACAGGGCAGAAGAAAGTCTGCGCCATTCTTTGGCAGGGCATGTGGGGATGGCTCTTGAACCCCTGACTCGTCCGGCTGGTTTTGACTGGCGTACGGATATCGCGTTGCTGGGAGGCTTTGCGGCGAAGGAAGTAATCGTTGCTACGCTTGGTACAGCCTATTCATTGGGAGACGTGGATCCCGATAATCCGGCACCTCTGGCAGAGCAGATCCGCAGGGATGGACGCTGGGACGCGCCTACCGCTCTGGGGCTTCTGGTTTTTGTACTCCTGTATGCCCCGTGTCTGGTAACAGTCGTTGCCATTCGACAGGAAACGGGTTCATGGAAGTGGCCGGCTTTCAGCATGATTTTCAATACGGCAGTGGCCTTTGTCGGCGCTGTTGTCGTGCGCCATATGGCCATCCTGCTGCTGTAACAGTCCTTGCAAGGACTTCAGGTTCCTGTGCAGAAAGCAAGAAGAATGAAGGGCAGATCGGCCTTGCCTCTTTGCCATGTTGGCTGCCAGAGATTTTCTGGCAGCCATTTCTGATGCATGGCTGCAAGGTAACGGCATATCATGTGTGCGGATGATATGAATTTTCTTCTGAACTGATTGGTTGAGCTGTCCTTGCGTATCCACCACCCTGTGGTCGGATGGACAGAAAGAAACCTCCAGCAGGGAGTCTGCATACCGACTGACTCCGCCTGATGGAGGTTCTTTTTTATGATTGTGTTTCAGCTAGGCAGTTACACGCTTTCAACCTGTTGGATTCCATCCAGTTTCCAGGTGCCCTGACCATTGGCCGGCCGGACGAAATGCCAGACTTCCCGGACTTCTGTGGGAGCATCCTGAGCAGGATCTTCACGCAGCAGAACATCGAAGTAAACCTGTACAATTTCTTCTTGCTCCACGGTGTTTACTTCAACAATGGAGGCGTTGACCAGCATGATTTCGGTCGTTCCCGGAGTCTTGTCCTCCTCGGCCTGTTTGCGCAGTTCCGCAAGGAAAGCGGGAGTGGTAAACTGGGCAATATCGTTCAGGTCCCGTTTGTCCCAGGATGCGTTCAGGCGGGTATAGGCAGCCTTGGCGCCTCTCAGGAATTCTTCCTCGTCAAATCCGGCGGGGACTCGGGAAGGTTCCTGATAGGCAGGCTGGGAAGAACCGGCAGCAGGCGTTGTCAGGGCATTCCAGTCGAATCCTCCACGCTGTTCGGAAGAACGCTGGTGAATGGAATCTGTGGGCTGCTGGCCACCCATGTCAAAGTTGGGTGCGTGTCCTGCGGCCTGTGTGGCTGCGGTCTGAGAGGCCGCACGGCGTCTGGCAAGGAATTTGAAACCAAAATACAGGAGTACCGCAATAATGATGATATCAAGGAAGCCCCCACCGGAGAAGCCTCCGCCAAAGAGCAGAGAACCGATCAGACTTCCAGCCAGAAGACCGCCGAGTACACCGCCCATACCACCAAACAGACCACGATTGGGTGTAGCTGTATTGGCTGCCTGCTGACGCTGAGCCGTCTGCTGCCGCATACTCTGCGAATTGACGGGGGGCGTCGGTTTGGTGAAGGGCTGGCTCATGGATGGGCGGCCACCGAAAGACCTGCCGCCGCCGATGCGGGCCGCGTTTGCTTCACCATAGGCGAAAGCCAGCATGACCAGAATCAGGAAGGCACTGAGGCAGGTAGAAATCTTTTTGGGCATGATTTTTCCTCATGAGGATAAAGTTGCGAACGGGATACCGGACCTCAATGACCCGGTATCGGGTCGTCAGTGTCGTCATAAATTAAGTATGATCAAGCCAAAAGGCAAGGTGTACAACAGTTTTTTGCCTTGCCCGATTCAGAAAGTTCCCATTTGGCAGGCATGACGACAGACTTATGCTTTTGACTTGCAGAAATCAGCGCTTCTTGCCTGTAGCCGCGCTGTCATCCAGATATATCCAGAATTCTGTCTTGCAGCGGAGCGGTTTCAGGTTTCCTTCAGGGTCCTTAAGCGGATCGCTTTCTGTATCACTGGCAAAGACCCACCAGCCGGGCATGGGACAGGTAAAGGTAAAAACACCCTGTGAATCGGTTTTCAATTCCTGAACCGGCTGAAAGGAAGACAGCGGGACAGGAATCTTGTTCTTCTTGCCTTTTGACGCCTTGCCGTTGTCTGGTGTGGCCGGAGGCATATCGATCCGGGCAACCGGATTCAGTCTGGCAATTTCAAGAAGCGCTCCGGAAACGGGCTTGCCGTCGAGCAGAAGCTGGCCGGTAAAGCTCATGCCCGAAGTCATGCCAAAAGGTCGGCTCATGGGAAGAATTTCCAGACCGGTATTGGATGGTATGTCCCATCCTTCCGATGAACCATAGACAGGAACCTGAACCCTGACAGTATATTGCATGAAGCGGTTTTTTTCAGGTTGCCAGATTGCCTTGCTCTGCATGATGAAGTGATACACGCCGGCAGAAGGAAGGGTGACCTCGGTTGTCCATGCCTTTGCGCCGTAAGCCGTTGTTTCTTCAAGCACTGAAAGATGCTCGCTGCGATCAAGTATCCCATCATGCTGCCGCAGAACCGTAAAGGCCTGAGGCCGTTCAAGAGGAATTCCCCGCCCGAAAAAGGGGTCAACAGCACCCAGTGTCAGCCTGAGGCTTTTTTGCTCCGGACTGTCCACAATATGGTTTTCAGGAAGGAGCAATCCGAAATCGGATGCCCGGGCGGGAATGACCAGTACTGCAAGCAGGCCAAGCGTCAACAGGATTCGAGATAGGTGCATTTGGAGTCTCCACAATTCAATAAATCAATATTGCCTGAGGAATGACATGTTCGAGCTATTGCTCCGTTCCGATGAAGTCCGTGCGACAACAGCAACATCCACAGCCTGTGCTTCTCCATGAGAATCAAGCAGGGCCAATGTTGCACGCCGTAATGTTGTTCCCGTAGTACAGGTATCGTCAATGAGCAAGATCCTCATTCCACGTACTGCAGGAGAAGCTACGAAGGCATTTTTCAGATTATTCAATCGTTCCTGTCTGTTGAGACCTACCTGATGAGGGGTGGGAAGACAACGGACAAGAAAATCGGGACGCAGGGGAACTCCGAGTGCTTCGGCCACGGGATAGGCCAGCTCCTGACACTGGTTGAATCCACGTTCTCGCAGCCGAGATGGGTGCAGTGGCATTGGCACAATGGCATCAGGACGGGGAAGGTCAAGGCAGACCTGTGCCAGGAAGTTTCCAAGAAGATTGAGTGCAACAGGGTCGGCGCCGAATTTGCCCCGTAGAAGCAGATCCTTCAGCACATCCGCATAGACCCCATAAAAACGGAAATGATCCCAGGGGGGAGGGACTGCCAAACAGTCCCCACATGGGCTTGGAGGCGCATCTGGGGTAGCTTGAAGCCGTCCGCAGCGAGGGCAGTAGCCTGCTGTTCTGGGACGTAAAAGGGGTGTGCACGAGGGGCAGAGAGAGGCGGTTGGGAGAGGGAAAGATGAAGCCGCGCAAGCCGCATCATGCGGGACTGGAGAAAAGGGAGCATGACACAGGGCACAACGTCGTTCATCCAGTGAAGCGGTATGAAACAGGTGGCGAATTTTCTGAAGGAAGACAGGTTCAGACATGCGTCGTTCCCCGGATGAGATGAATTGCCTGGTCACTCATATCCTGAAGTGAGGAAAGGACGTGACTGTTGGCAACAATATCAGCAGGGGTTTCAATGCCCCGCAGAAGCAGAGGGGGCTGTAACCGAAATCCGAGGAGATCAAGAAAGCAGCGAAGAATCAGGAGATTGGCTTCAAAGAGTCTTTCACCTCTGGTTCTGGCAGCGCAGAGTATTGCCAGTGCAGGCCTGCGTGGTGCATCCCGTCCTCTTTGTCTGTCCAGCAGTCCCCAGTAGCGTTGCGCCCGGTCAATAAGTCCCTTGAAAAGAGCCGGTGGCCCATAGAAATAGACCGGGATCACAAAAAGCGTAAGATCACTTTCACGAATGGACTGAAGCAGGGCCTGCGCACTGTCGCCATGCCCGTCAAGCGTGCAGTGGTCCTGATGTACTGCACAGTAACCACATCCGGTACATGGTCGAATCAGGTGATTACGAAGCTGGACAATATGCGCAGGAACGCCGGAGACGGCAGTGCGCTCGGCAACAAGGGAGGCAATGGTTTCCGTACTCCCTCCGGCGTGTGGACTACAGGTCAGAATCTGCACAGGAATTCCTTTTTCAGGGGCGTTGTCCGTTCGTACTCTGCAAACTATGAAAGCGGGGAAGGATATTCCGTATCCTCCCCCGCAAACGATGTTCCGTCAAGCTCTTATGCCTGAATGACTAGTTGTTGTCCGAAAAGACCCATTCGAGAATGGCCTTCTGGGCATGGAGACGATTTTCTGCTTCATCCCAGACAATGGATTTTTCCCCTTCCATGACTTCATCGGTCACTTCTTCACCGCGGTGAGCAGGCAGGCAGTGCATGAATTTGACATTGGGGTCTGCATGCGCCAGCAGCTCTTCGCTTACACAGAAATCCTTGAATGCCTCAGCCCGCTTCTGCTGTTCGGCTTCCTGCCCCATGGAAGCCCAGACATCGGCATAGACATAGTGGGCCCCTTCCACAGCAAGACGGGGTTCGTCGGTGAGGAAAATCTTTGCACCGCTCTGCAGGGCAAGGGCCAGCAGCTTCTGATCCGGTTCATACCCCGGAGCAATGGCCATGAAGAGTTCAAAGGGAAAATATATGGCGGCTTCAATCCAGGAGTTGGCCATGTTGTTGCCGTCTCCGATCCAGGAGACACGCACCTTGGAAAAATCCGGCGTTCGTTCATAGATGGTCAGAAGGTCAGCCATGACCTGACAGGGGTGACCCTGATCCGTAAGTGCATTGACTACGGGAATGGAGCCGTATTCGGCAAGTTCATCCAGCTTTTCCTGACCGAATGTCCGAACGATAAGACAATCGACATAGCGGGAAAGAACTCGGGCGGTGTCTCGCAGAGGTTCTGAGCGACCGAGCTGGCTTTCATTGGGCGTCATGAAGATGGTGCTGCCGCCAAGCTGGCGCACTGCAACGTCAAAGGAGACTCTGGTCCGAGTAGAGGCCTTTTCAAAGATCAGAGCGGCGACCTTTCCGTCCATGCAGTGTCCACGGTAGCCGGTATCCTTCATTTCCTTGGCACGACGAATGATTTCCCATGCACCCTTGTAGCCGAGGTCACGGATTTTCATGAAATGTTTTGGCACATTGCTCTCCTGAAGGAAAATGTTGTATGCCACTGTGGCAACGGAGCATCTCGACTTTACAGGAGGATTTTTCTAAAACTGATTGCAGCAAAAGTAAAGGATGCGCCGTGGCATGAAAAATGTGCATTTGAATCCAGTACGGAACTATCGGGAATGGTGTGTTCCGCGTGACGGTGAGGGCCGCTTTCGTATTGCTGTCGGTGAAACGGACTTGCAGGTGACCGCAACGCTTCCTTTTCCTGAGGATTTCATTGACGCAATGACTCAGGAAGTTCGGAGGCTGAGAGGACAGCTCGAAGCCTGGATGGTGCTTCATCCTGAATTCGGCAGCAGCCTTGTTCCTGTTCCTTTGAAAGAGAATCCGGCGCTTGTTCCCGAAATTGTACGGCGTATGAGCATGGCCTCAGATACTGTCGGGGTGGGGCCTTTTGCGGCCGTGGCGGGGACCATAGCACAGCTTCTTGTAGAGCATTTTGCAGCGCAGTCGCCTGATCTCATAGTGGAAAACGGAGGGGATATCTATATGACATCCCGGCGTGACAGAGTGGTCGGGGTGCTGTCCGATCCTCGAGCCGGTGTTACACTGGGGCTTAAGATTGCAGCCTCCGATTGTCCGACAGCCTTATGCGCATCATCAGCAACTATTGGACATTCCTTGAGCTTCGGTCAGGGAGAACTCGCTCTCGTTCGTTCTGCCGATGGGGCTCTTGCCGATGCGCTGGCCACGGCTCTCTGCAATCGTCTGCACAGTCCCGATGACGTGACAGAAGTGATTGATCTCGCCCGCAGTTTTGCTCCTTCTGGACTCACTGGTGTCTACGTGCAATGTGGAAGCGCCATGGGCATTTGGGGAAATATGGAGCTGACGGTCGTGGAGAAGGCAGGTGAATGATTGCTTTTTTGCCGCATGAATGAGGTGGAACCGGCGAACAGCCATCTCCCGGGAAAACGACAATTCTGCATCTTTTCTGTGGACATCCTGTTTTGGCATGCGTGGCGTATTTTTTCCTGCGGAAGACTTCTGTATGAGAAAACAGGCTGTTTCACCAATTGACCCTCTCGGCAGCAGGACGTAATCTGTCATGCCTGCCTGTTTGATTATGATTTTCATCGCGGCATGGCCGCGTTTGAAGGGAGTTCTTTCATGACAAAAACGCTTCTTCTCGACTGCGGCAGCGGCGGACGCGCTTCCCAGCGACTGATCAACGAACTCTTTCTTTCTCATTTTGACAATCCTGTTCTGAGAACGCTGGATGATGCCGCCAAACTTGATATCAAAGGCCCCATTGCCATGGGTACCGACGGCTACACCGTGGCGCCGCCGTTTTTTCCGGGGGGCAATATCGGAACACTGGCCATCCATGGGACTGTCAACGACGTATCCATGCTTGGTGCAAGACCTCGGTATCTGACTTGTTCCTTCATTCTGGAAGAGGGGCTGGATCTTGAACTCTTGGAGAGGATCGTGGCGTCAATGGGCGAAGCGGCACGAAATGCCGGGGTGCTTATTGTTTCCGGTGATACAAAGGTTGTTCCCAGAGGAATGTGTGACAAACTTTTCATCACCACGGCCGGTGTTGGCGAAATCCTGGTGGATCCTGCCCCGTCGGGGAGCAGTGCCCGTCCCGGGGATGCCATTCTTGTAAGCGGCGCCGTTGGAGATCATGGACTTGCCGTTCTTGGACAGCGGGACAGCCTTTCATTCCTGCAGGGGGTGGAAAGCGACAGTGCAGCCCTGAACCGGATGGTGGAACGGCTTGTCCTTGAAGTGGGAGACATTCATGTGCTGCGAGATCCCACACGAGGCGGTCTGGCGACAACGCTCAACGAAATTGCCGGTCAGTCCGGTGTGGTCTGCATGCTGGAAGAGGAGCATATCCCTCTTCATGATGCGGTGCGTTCGGGCTGTGATGTCCTTGGACTGGATCCCCTGTATCTGGCCAATGAAGGCAAGCTGCTCTGTTTCCTGCCTGAAGAAAAGGCAGAAGCAGCTCTCGCCGTCATGCGTTCCGATCCTCATGGTGGTGAAGCTGCCCGCATTGGAACCGTATATGCTCCAGAGGCGCCTTCAAGACCGGGGCAGGTCATCCTGAAGACGCCTATCGGCGGAAAGCGGCTTCTGTCCATGCTGGAAGGTGATCAGCTCCCTCGCATCTGCTGACGGGATTTTTGTGGGAACAGACTGAAGAAACGAAATATATGGCTGGTGCAGCCGCACTTCTCTCCTGGGTCCATTTGCCAATCTGTCAGTCATGACTTATGTATTGAAACGCGGTTGCAGCCGTAATTCCTTCCATTTCGTCCGGAGTACCCATGATAGGTTTTTTGATACGCAAGATTATTGGCAGCAAGAATGATCGATTTCTGAGAAAGCTGCGTCCCCTGGTTGCGAAAATCAATGCGCTTGAGCCGAAGATGCAGGAACTTGCAGATGAAGACTTTTCGCAACAGATTGCCGTATATCGTGAGCAGGTCCAGTCTGGAGAAAAGACTCTCGATGATGTCTTGCCCGAGGTCTTTGCTCTGGTGCGGGAGGCAAGCCGTCGTGTCCTTGGCATGAGGCACTATGATGTGCAGCTCCTTGGAGCCATGGCTCTGCACAAGGGCAAGATTGCCGAAATGAAGACCGGTGAAGGTAAGACACTTGTTGCCACACTGGCGGTTGTGCTCAATGCCCTTGAAGGCAAGGGCGTGCATGTCGTTACGGTCAACGACTATCTGGCCCAGCGTGACGCGGGATGGATGGGAAAGCTGTATAACTTCCTTGGCCTGTCCTGTGGCGTGATTGTTGCCGGTCTGACGGACGAGCAGCGCAAGGAAGCCTATGACGCCGATATCACCTACGGAACCAATAACGAATTCGGTTTTGACTACCTGCGCGACAACATGAAGTTTTATGCCGAACAGCTCGTGCAGAGGGGTCATCATTTTGCCATCGTTGACGAAGTGGACTCCATCC
>CAMLXE010000065.1 GCA_946490455.1 uncultured Desulfovibrio sp.
CAACATGCGCTGAATCTGCAATTCCTGCGCCGTCTGCTCTGACATGCTTGAATAATCGGCCATAGCTCAAACCTTTATTCCCAGCAGGTAACTTTCAAGATCCATTGTCCACGCATCAGAATAGGCATCCATGGCAATATTCAGCGTATGCACACGATATGAGCCTGAAAGCGACTTGTTCAGCGTCGAGGCAATTTCAACGGATGAACCAACGGAAATGCCGGGAATATACAATGCCTTGATTCTGACTCCTGTCGTAATCTGGAAAGGTCCGGTCAGAATGGGCGTAATGCTGACAAGCCCGCTCTTCACGCCGTCAAATCTGTATGTGGATGGGAGCTGGAACCTGTCGCCGATACAAACAAGTTTCCCGTCATTGATTGACCACGAAAATCCATATTCTTCGGCAAGGTCTGTAAGAGCCTGTTTTGTCGTCCCCTGACAGCTCCAGCCCCTGCCCCCTATCCTGCCTTCCACGCCACTGAAATTGGCCTTATCGACAATTACGCCGGGCAAATCCTTTCCAAGCTGTTCGATAACGGTTGTTATGGGTGTTGCCGGTCCAAATGTTGCGGAGCTTGCGCCTTGTGCCAAAGCTCCGTAGCCTGGCAAACACATAATATGTGTGACAACATCCGGCCCTTTCTTCTCTGATGTGACGTTGACGACGGAACCCTGAAATACCGTCCGCAAGTCTGTATTCTTCCATCCTGCTTCAAGTGTGAGCTTGGTCAGGCTCTTCTTGATAGCATTTCGCGTATCGACAGAGAGATTGTACACGTCAATGACAGACGGATGCGGAATAACCATAATAGTTTTCTGGATATTCGCGGAAACTCTCAGTCCGTTCAGCGTTCCGTCACTCAGAAACTGGACAACTGGCCCGTTCTTCACGCCACGGTATTCTTCGAGCGGACCAAGCGTAACGCGGATCTTTCTGAGCCATGGGCGATTTGGTGTTTCAGCCACAGCTAGCCTCCCCAGACAAGACCAAACGTTGTGCCTACATCGTCCATCGGGTCACCATTCGTGAAAACATAGTCCGTATCTCCCGGCGGGAACCAGAGGACATACAGCGTGAGACCCGGCGCGTCCTCGGCTCCCGGACTGCCTTCTGACAGATAGACAATGGCATTCGTGTCAGCAAAGGTATTGCCGTACCCTTTAAGCAAATTGATACATCCGGGAACCAGCTTGATACCATTTGCCAGAGGGGCGTTGTTCGCGTCCCTGATGTCCATCAGCCAGTATCTCCCCTGTCCAAGGACATAATAGACGCGGAAATTATAGGTCACACCTTCAAGCGTCACGGTGAACAGGCGTTCACCGTCGGAAGTCAGAGGAAGCATCAGCATTGCGGTTTCTCGAATGTTAAAGATTGTCCCACCAGCGCTTGAATGAATCGTATGCCTGAGAGGCAACAGAACTCGATTCCTTTGCCGTTGCTTCAACCTGCCCGGCATTGACCGGACCTGTCGCTGTCTTTGCGGCCACACCCTTTGTTTTTCCTGCCGTTTTCCCGACCTGCTGCAATTCAACGTAGTGAACCTTCTGAAAAATACAGTTTGCCGTGAACGCTCCCTTGTATGGCGCGGCGTGAACAGGCTGAAAGTTGGTCAGAACCATGTCCGGATAAATGGCGTGTTCGGTAACCAGCTCTACCGGCTCGCGCGTATTCCACATTTCCACAAACAGGTCGAACGCCGAGAGCGCTGCGGAATTTTGCGCCGTATTCGTGACTCCGATTGTCACTGCAACTTTTTCAGGTTGCAGAATGACATGGTCCGACACAACAGAACCGCTTTCCAGCGCGAGACTTGTCATCTGCGCCTGATACTGATGTGTCTCGGATTCCTTGACGGATACGTTGATTCCTGCAACCACAGTGCCGCGCCGCACAATGGCCGGGGCCATCTGGTTCGCGGCAAACATGGTGATTCTGTCGGTAACGCTGTTTATTGGAAGTCCCATCTCATTGCACCGTCGGAACGTAGATTCCGGTCATGTTGACAGGTCCTGAGAGGAATCCACGGACATTGTCCATGATTGCCATCGGGTCATAGCCGTTGAAATGGAAATTGTTTGTCTGGTTGTTATTGTTTGTCGTATTGCTGATTGATTGACTGTTTCCAGGCCTTGTATCTACAGGCTGTTTCTGACCATTCAGATTCACGCCGGAACCTGCAGATTTCACCATGTTTTCAGCAAACTTTGTTCCACCGTTTTTCTTTATTCTGTCTATGCTGCCGGCTGACCAGCCTTCCGCGTCGAGCTGCCACGCGGCATTGCGTTTCCCCGTTTCGAGCTGCTTCTTGTCGTAGGCTGCCTTCTCTTCATCGGTCATGTTACCTGTCAGTCTGTTCAGGCTTGCGGCAATGGCTTCAACACCTTCGGCAATCGTATCAACCACGCCGCCAATGCCGCCCGCAATATTCTTGAGCGTATCCCAGAAGTCCTTGAGTACAGCAATAGCAGCCGGAACAATGCCTTTTGCGAGTGAAGAGAACAGCCGCGTGAGTTCAGGGAATTTCTCGGTGAAGGCATCAACGAATCGACCAATCATTGATGTCCTGTCGCCGTTCATGAAACTGATGAGATCCTCAAGAGCAACGGACAAAAGCGTAATAACGGCAACGGCTTTCAATACCGGAAGCAGAAGCGGGGTCAGAGCAAGAGCGACAAGTGCAAGTGCTCCGGCGAGTGCTTCAGACCATTCAACGTTTTCCAGCATGACCTTACCAAGGTCCCAGAGCGGGCCAAGAGCGCTTTTGGCCTTGCCTTTGAGCATATCAAAGAGCTTGTTGAGCCGCTCTATTGCCTTACTGAATTCATCAGTCCATTTTTCAATGCGGTTTCGTGCAGCTTCACGGTTTTCAGCAATCCAGTCCTTGAACCATGCAAGAGCCTTTTCAGCATGAGGAAGAAACGACAGGGCAATACTGTTTCCAAGCGCACGCATCTGCACAGTAAGCCCGGCAAGAGACCGCTTGAACTCGTAGGCCCGTTTGATGTCTTCCGGTGAAAGAATCGCGCCGACACTGTGCGCTTCTTCTTTCAGCTTCCGGATACCTTCGGAACCTTCACGCAGCAGCCTGACCGTATCCGGGGAAATGCCGAGTGCATCGCCCCAGATATTGGCCACGGGAGCCGACATGCCCTTGAACATATCGGCGTAGGATTCAAGATTCCGGCCAGACCATGCAGTCTGTTTCTGGAGCTTGGCAAGGTCACTCTGTACGGCGTTTGCCGAAAGCCCCATGCTTTCAGCGGCGTATTGCCATTCCTGCAGACGCTCGGTCGATACGCCCGTGGTGTCGCTGAAAATCTGCATCTGCGCCGTTGCGTCTGTAATGCCCCTGAATGAGTTCCAGAGATGATTGACAGACGCAAGCGTTATGGTCGTGGCCACAACTCCCTTGATACCCTGTGCGAACCGGTCAAGATTCTGCAGGGCCTGCGGCTGCAACTTCACGCCAAGCAATGTGATGAGTTCTTCAACCTGTGCCATGAATCAATCCTGTGTCATGCTGAGGCTTCGCATGTAGCTCTCGGTGTACATGTTCCAGTCGGCTATGCGCATGAGCTGAAAGAGATCTGCAATGCCAATTCTTCCAAGTTTGATGTCGAGATAGCTGCAAGCCCCTGTTTTGAGAACCTTTGCCAGCATCGCCGCCTCTTCAAATCCCCTTTCGACAGGGATATGGATGGGCGTTTCGTGAAACGTCAGCTGTTCGTCGGCGTACCGGGCAGATTCGGAAAAAAATCCTTCACCTGATGGTAAACAGCCTGAACTCCTGTCTGAAACATTTCTTCCGGATGCTCACTGAACCAGCTGTTGAAATTGGCATCATCAGCAAGGGAAAGGTTTGTCGGTGTGTAGCATCTGGCAAGAGCTTCTTTCATCAGTGCCGAGAGATCCACAGCATCAATACCTGAAAGGGCTTTCGTGACATTCTCTGCTGTCAGTTCCGAACGGTTCAGCAGCAATCCGGCAATCGCTCCGCCAGCGGTTTTGATAACGCGATTCCCGAACGCAATAACTTCAAGCGGTGGAAGCAGCTCAAACCTGTATTCATGCGTTCCGACCTTGAAGCTGCCGAGACCATCAATCGTTTTTCTGCTCATCTTATGCGCTCCTGAACTCAGATTCCGGCGAGACTTGCGACAGTATCCGCAATCTGCATGATGTTATTCGTCGTATCGTCGGCAGAAACAAGTGTAAACTGGATACCGCCCTGCTTCTTGTCGCCTGTGGCAAGCTGTCCTGGACGTCCAATGTAGGAATCAGTCATAGTCAAAAGAATCTGCGCT
Organism: uncultured Desulfovibrio sp.; assembly: GCA_946490455.1. Lineage (GTDB taxonomy): Bacteria > Desulfobacterota > Desulfovibrionia > Desulfovibrionales > Desulfovibrionaceae > Bilophila. The sequence goes on from CAMLXE010000065.1 coordinate 4,312, forward strand.
CCGGTACGCACAACGACAGTCACGCCTGCCCCGCCATTTTCCTGCCTTGTCCTGAGCGACTGGAGAAAACCGATTGACCGGGACGTTTCCCGAAGCGTTATCTGGAGCGTGCTTCCCTGATTTGTCGCAAGGTTGATACCGGGGCCATCCGTTCCCTGCGTTTTGTCCACTTCGCCGCCGTCCCATGTGTAGACAAGAGGAGCCCCCTCAAAATAGTCCTGAATTGTCACGCCATCGACCGTAACAGTAAGGGCCTTCTGGTTATATACATGCCTCATGATTCAAACTCCTTAATTGTAGACGGTCACGGTCAGGGAAACTTTGTGGAAAGCTCCGGCTTCATAGCAGGTGACTTCAATGGGCGGTGCAAGACGTGCCGCGCGATCCGAAGTCGTAGCGGAGGCAACGGAAGCAGGAGAAATATTGGTGGCCGGAAGTGTTTCAACACCGGTTTCGTTGTCCGTTGTTTCGACTTCTCTGTCTGCGAACGTTCCGTTGCGGGTATAGCGGCGGTTAATCTTTGCAACAGCAGAAACAAGAATATCCTGCCCGGCAGAAGTGTATGGGATCTTCTTGTTTCTCAGGAAGACATTGAAGACTTCAACCTGCAGTTCTTCCTTGTAGTTCGACAGATTGATGTGGCTGTCCGTGAACCAGGTGTCGGCACCCTGAACCCCTTCACGCACAACGCTTGCAGAGTTGCCCATGCTGACGTAGCAGTTGATATTCCTCGAAGCCAGAGCGGAAACCTGTGTCTCTGTCAGCGGTGAAGTTTCAATGCCGGTAAGCTGCTTGAACTTCATGGTCAGCGTAGAATTTTCAAGCGCATAATTGACGGACATGGCCAGAGCCGCATAGCTCATATCAGGATAGACCTGCGCATTCTCGTGATAGATGGTGCTTGTCTTGATATAGCCCTTGTTCTGGCAGTAATAGCCAATGTTCGTCGTGTCTGCCGTGTTGTACGCCTGAACGGAATTGGTGCAGGCCGAGAAATAGGCCTGATCCTGAGCTTCAGCCCAGTCGGCGACGGCTTTCTGCTCTTCCGTATCCCGGTATTGACGGTCAAGAATCCAGCCGAAAACAGCTCTTCCTGCACAGCGTGCCGCCGTCTGAATCAGACCGATCTCGGAAACAAGGTCACCGGGAGTGTAACCGTTGATTCTTGACGTTGCCGTCGCCTGCGTCAGCATGAGCAGTTCCGAAACGTCCGTTCCAGAATCAGGCGAAGACGCATAGGTAATATCCGCTCCGTCTCCCGTTTCCACTGTCGCAATCGTCAGCGTTCCGGCGTCCTCATCGGCAGTGACAGTCGCTTTTCCGGAAAGGGCTGAATTGAGCGCGGATACGACGCCTGAAAGCGTAGCCGACGCTCCAAAATTCAGGTCGGCAACTGCAACCTCTTCATCAGCGATTGTAATCTTGAACGCGCCATCAGAAATGTTGTTCAGTCTGGAAAGTGTCAGTTCTCCAGAGGCAAGCGTTCCGGATGTGGGAGCCGTCACCACGCGACCAACAGCCAGCGTTGCGGGTCTGTCGGATCGGGAGAAAAAGGCCTGTCCGGCGTAATAGGCTTCCGAATTCTGCGGGACAGCTGCGGTCAGCGCATCCATACTGGAAAAGAACTGCACGCGGTTGTTGTCCGGAAGGAATTCAACACCGGGAGTGACAAAACAAATCATGGTCATATCCGTAGCAATTTCAGACTGCGGTCTGGAAATGCTGATCGGAACATCAAGAGAACGGGAAAGAGGCTGTTTTGGGCAGACAACTACAGACATACGGGTTCCTCCCGTGGATAGATTGTTTCAGTTCCATTGACTTGCCATTGTGAAGCGTCAAACCAGTCAAGCGGATATGTTCTGCCAAATATGGCGTAAAAAGAGAGGTCAAAAAAGGCCCGTTGCTGAATCCTTCCGCCATACGACCCGGAAAGATCCGTCACGGTTGAGCAGCCCGAAAAGCCAAGAACACGCCACAGATCAAACCATCGTCCGGCTGCTTCAAGGCTGTAACGGACTTCGCTTGCAAGGCTGTATGCCTTCAGGCCGCGCAAGGTGATTCGGACAGTACAAAGCGTTTCATTATCAAGAGTCTGTATACCCTCTTCCATTTCAGCTTCCGGCGGTATGAAACTTCCGAAATTCTGCGGCAAAAGCTCCTGCTCCTTCCACCATATCGTGGCATAGACTCCGGAAGGAGGCCGGGCGTCGGCCTGCGTTTCCACAAGCACACGTCCGCTTTTCCACTGAAAGAATGCGGTCAGGTAATCCACAAGCAGCGTGTTTACCGCATCGACAGTCAGAGTCTTTGCAAGCGGCTGGCTCATAGGAAGTACCTCACGCATGAATAGATATTGTGCAGCGTATTCGGCTGCATGAATCCTGTACCGATCACACGAAAACGGTAGCCGTTATACAGGACGTAGGACTGCCGCTGTTCTGTCCCGTCCGCATTGATGTCGGTAAAGTACAGCGTTTCGTCCGTTGTCAGCGTGATTCCTCCGGCCGAAGCGTTGCCTTCCGCGAAAAGCTCCAATTCTTCCGGCTTCATGGCCAGAACGATTGCCGATATGGTGCGCTCCGTCCCCTCTTCCTCAACCCAGACGCCGTCAACATAGCTCCCTGTCGTGTCCTCAATGGTGACGGGCTGGGAAAAGGCTTCAAGTACAGAAGAAAAGTCCATAGGTATCATGCTCATGATTTCGGCCTCACCTGCCATGTTGCGTGCTGTCGCATGGCTCCTGTATCAATCAGCGGCTTGTCCGATCCCTTGCTCCGTATCGTTTCTGGAGAATTTGGTTTCCAGTCACCATCAGTGATTGCTTCTCTGACAAGCCCGGCGCCCATTTCTCCGGCCTTCTCCAGAACCTTGTCCATGTCGAGCTTTCCAGCCTGCACTTTCGGCATCTGCTTTTTCATGTACTCAGGAAACCATTTGCGCATCTTCTGTGCTGCAAGCTCCATGAACGCACGCTTTGGAACGCCTATGCCGTAATTGTTGGCCACAGCGACTTCAAGAATGCTTGAACCGTTTTCATAGTACGGAACGGTGACGCCATTCTTCCCGCGCGGGAATCCTACGGCCACTTCTTTCCGGGTCGCTGCCTTCAAACGGTTTTTCAGACCAGTGAAGTCATGCGGATTTCTCCGTGTAATGCTCGCGGTTATCATTTTCTCACCATACGACATAGCCGTGAGGCATAATCAATTCGAGAAGCGATAAAAGTTCCAGTCCGTAGTTTGTCCGTCCAAGGTCGGCAAGAAACGGGTCATTTCCTGTTATCAACGCATTATTCGCGTTCGTGATGCTGAGACTGCTTGTGCTTGCGCTCTGGCTGCTGGTAATCCCGGCGTCAACGCCCTTCATGCTCTCCGTCTTCAGGCTATTTGCAATGTTGTAACGGACGGCCAGACGATGCGCGACGGAAAGCATGACAACCCGTGACCAGAACTTGCCAAGTTTTCCCTGACTCCAAAGCATCATGGCCGTATCAAGGGCTCCCGTTACCGCCGAATCAGGAACGGCGGCAAACTCAGGAAACGCATTCCGAAAATCATCGACGGTAACGGTCATTTCTCTATTCCTCAGTTCCTACGGCAACAGAGGTCGTGCCCTTGATTTCTGTTTTCACAGTTGCAGCCTTGCGTCCGGAAGCGGCTTTCATCACGTCGCTTTTTTCAACGCTCTTCGCCTTTTTCTGCGTCTCGGCCACAGTGTCGATTCCCGGATCTTCACGGTCGCCTGTATCCATGATCAGTAGTCCGGAATCAATGAATTTCTGGACTGTTTTATTTGCCTTGACCGCCTCGTATTCTTCATCAGACAGGATACGCATCTCTTTGGCTGCAAGCGTGAAGGAGAATACATAGCCTGGAGCTGCAAAGGACCACGGGCGATCCATACGGTTTGTAATGACCCTGCTCATGCTGCGCTCCTAGATTCCATCATAGTAGGCGATAGATCCGGCCTGCCGCACATGGAACGAACCGATTT
>CAMLXE010000066.1 GCA_946490455.1 uncultured Desulfovibrio sp.
GTGGATCATATTGTTCTCAGTCATGGGCATGATGATCATTGTGGTGGCCTTCCTGAAGCACTTCGTCTTTTCCCGGAGGCACGAATCTGGGGATCATCCTGTTTGTCGGTGGAACGACATTCCGGCAAGACGCCGGAACATACCCGGCGGAATGGTGGGCTTTCTGTTACGATTCCTGAAACACAGTCTGTCGGGGACAGCTGTATGATTGTTTCTGGCGTACAGGCTTTTGTGGTGCCAGAGGAATACCGCAACCCTCAGTGGGTACACAGTGAAGGCCTGTGGGAAAGAGGAGATGATGGATTGCTGCATCCGGACTCTTTCCGGGATGACCTGTCTTTGCTGGTAGAGGGGGAGAAGGGCGTTTCGCTGTTGTTGGGCTGCGCGCATACAGGCTTGCCAAATATTTTGCAGTATGTGCGTGAATATTTTGGAATTTCCAGTCTGCATGCCGTTATTGGAGGAATGCATCTTTCTCCGGTTGAAGAAGCGGCTTTTCCCGACTGGATGGAAGCCCTCCATTGTGTTTCCGTGGATGTCTGGTGGCCATGCCATTGTACAGGGTTCCGGGCTGCCGCTCATCTGGCCTCCCTTTTCCCCTGCGTGAACTGGGCCGGAGCAGGTACCTGTTTTGATTTGTAGCCAACTATGGAAGGGAAGCAGATAATAAAGGTACAAAAGGGTCCCGTCATGAAACGGGACCCTTTTGTGTATGAGCTGAAAGCATCTTTTCAGTCGAACAGCTGAACAATGGCTTCAGGAGTAATGTCCGGTCTGATATCGAGCAGGGAAAGATTGATGAAGTCGTCTGCCGTATCCATGTCCAGCTTGAGTTCTGGTCGATGAAGTCGAGGGTTGGGTGGATCAAAGGTCCTGATGATAAATTGCTGAGGATTTTCCACAATATAATTCATGCAGTGTTCACGATGGGCTGGTAGCGTCGCTTCGCGATGCATTTGGGCGAACAGTTCAAAGGATGTGATTTCTGCTCCAAGACCATCAGGATACAGATTGTTTTTGGGGATGTGGTTATAGGCGTAATCACAATTTCCTGACGCAGATTCTCTCTGATAGAAGCGGATCAGATTGTCGATTTCTCCACCCCAGATCAGAGGATTGTCCGCACAGACACGGACGACGGCTTCTGCACCATGAGCCTTTGCCGCGTCGTGCATGCGGGCCAGAACATCCTGCTCCGAACCTCGCCAGACAGCGATACCGCGTTCTTCCAGGTGACGAGCCAGTACCATATCCCTCCGGGTATCCGGTAAGGCAACCACGAGGGCATCGGCAAGTTCCGAACGGGCACAGCGATCTACCACCCAGTCAATAACGGGCAGACCATGCAGGTTGAGCAGTGTCTTGCAGGGCAGACGACTGGAGCCGAGGCGTGCCTGAATGACAATGACGGTTCTCATGTGGGGTATCCTTCTATTTTTCAAGAAGCTTTAAGATCCTGCCAATAACCTGTGTCTTGTTTCGATCGAAACGGATGCGGCATTGACGTTGATACAGGCGTTGTCTGCGTTCTGGTTCATTCATAAGCTGACCAAATACCCTGGTCAGCCTTGGTGCATTGAAATCGCGCATGATGCCCATATAGACAAAACCGTTACGGGCTCTGGCAAAGGTGTGACGAGCTTCTCGTTCGTGCTGGGCAAGTACAATACCGGGAATGCGCATATGGGCGAGTTCATAGACCGTTCGTCCGGCGGAGCAGATTGCGAGATCTACGCCTTCCATCATCCGGGACATGATATTGGTGGCGTATTCAAAACGAATGAGCGGATTGTCCAGCTTTTTGATGTGGTTGGCCAGCCTTTCCCGATGAGCATAGCCCGGTCCGGTAACAACCCGGATGGCGATACCCCGTTCCCGGCATACAGGTTCCACCACATCCAGCGTCTGGCGCGTATAGTCGGGCATGTCAGTACCACCAAACGTAATCAGAATGCACTGAGGATCTTTTCTGAAGGTGTTCTGGGTGGCTTGCAGAAATTCGTCTCTCAGACAGAAATACTTGTGTCCATAAAGGACGTGCCTTGAGGCGGTTTCTTCACTTTGCAGATTCCCATTCTCATACAGCGCATTGACGACCAGATTGGCCAGATGAGATCCCGGACCTTCATCTTCGAAATTGACCACAGGAATATGTGCATCCACAAGATGCTGCATATAGTCAGAAGAAGTGTCCAGCATATCGTTGACAACCAGATCCGGCTTGAGCGCAAGCACATCCTGCCAGAGTTCATTTTTCTGAATACAGGTCTTGTAGTCCCGGGCGGCGATACTGGAGGCCGCCAGTTCGCTTTCCTTTGTACAGATAAAGGTAATCTTGTGGTGTGCGATCTCATGAGCGAGCATCAGGGAGCGGAATACATGTCCCATACCAATGGCAGGATAACCTGCGACCACAAAGACCACATGGCGTCTGGTCAGAAGACGTTCGCAAAGCCACCAGTCCTGATACCCATTGATTTCCATGGCCCGGTCATTGAGAAAATAGGGAATGGTCCGGTGAATTCTTCCTGTTTTCAGGGCTTCAGCCCGGAGAATGATCAGAGCCTTGCTTTCCACAACAAGTTCGGATTCATCTTCTGAAAGCAGACTTTCAAGACGTCCCTGCCTGACTTCCCAGATTCTGTGCCGTACACTTTTTACGGTAACCAGACAGTCGGCTTCGTCTTCAAGAAATCTGTGATAGGCATCATCAATATCTACCCAGGTCAGGAGGGGGCAACTGGCCCGATAAATAATGATATTCTCATAACTTGAGCCCAGTTCTTTCAGAATGGACTGCATTTCGGCAATGATGTCCAGAGAGGTGAACCGCAGACCTGCGTTATAGTGAAAGCGGACTCCGTTCCGTTCACAGATCAGGCCAATTTCCTGACTGTCCGTAACCACAATGACGTCTTGTGCAGGAACAACCCCGTGAGCCACATCAATGGCTCTCTGGATAAGGGTTGTTCCTGCCAGTTTCTTGACCAGCTGATCTGGAATGACCGCATTTTTCTTGATCGCCGGAATGACGATACAGCGTCGCGTTTCTGTCATGAAGAAAATACCTCTGGCGGTTCTCGTCCGGAAGAAATCCGGTGTTTTGATGGGGTGGGCCGCCAAGTGGACTTCTGGGCACTTACGTTCGTGGAGTGGCCCAGCGAGTTCCGTTGCTTCAGCTGAATGAAATGGGAAGGGAACTCGTGCGGTTTGGATGTTCAGAATATGGAAAGAAGGCGGGAAGACGGTCTCCCGCCTTCCTGTGACTAGCGCAGACTTTGGAGAACTTCCCGTGTTGAGGTGAGCATGTAGTCAAAGTCTTCTTCGCTCAGCCAGTGCTGGAACGGGAACGAGACCTGAGAATCATAGAAGGCATCGGCATTGGGGCAGTTGGCCGTACCGAATCCCGCTTTCCTGTAGAAATCATACCGGTTGAGCGGAATATACTGAACCACGCACCGAATGCCCTTTTCTTCATACATTGCCCGCATGAAGTCATCACGTTTGCCGTTTTTCAGGCAGCCGACCAGGAGATGATAGTTATGCCGCGGGCTGTCTTCACGAAGCATTTCCAGTTCGGGGAAATCCTTCAATCCATCAATGAAACGCATGGCTCTGGCACGCTTTTCGGCATTGATGGTGTCAATACGTTCAAGCAGTTTGGTACCAAGAGCGCATTCGACTTCGCCGAGACTGTAGTTGTTGGGCCAGAGCGGTGTCCCATCCAGTTCGGGAAGGTCCACGTTGCCCATGGCCGGCGTCCAGTAGTTGGGACGTGGCTCGGGATAGGGACAATGACCATTATGCCGAAGCATGGGAACCAGAGCGGCAAGCCTGGGATCCTTGACAACCAGCATGCCGCCTTCACCCAGGGTGGTAAGATTCTTGTGGGAATGGAAGGAAAAGATTGCCATGTCTCCCCAGGCTCCGGATTTCACACCATGAACTTCGGCGCCGATGGACTGGGCTGCATCTTCTATGACGAGGATGCCGTGCTGTCTGGCAAGTTCCATGATGGCAGGCATGTCAGCCACATAGCCATAAAGGTGAACAACCACAATCGCCTTTGTTCTTGAGGTAATATGCGGCCTGATTGTTTCTGCGCTGACCACATGGGTTACCGGGTCAACATCGGCCCAGACAATGGTGGCTCCCTTTTTGACATAGGGATAGGCAGAGGCCGTGAAGGTATGCGAGGGGATGATTACCTCATCACCAGGCTTGAAATTGCACAGCTGGGCGGACAGTTCCAGGGCACAGGCGCCATTCATGACGGCAAAGCAGTGCTCGGCTCCGATGTACTTTCCAAAAGCTTCCTGGAAAGTCTGCATGTGCCGAGCCTGCGTCAACGGTTCTGCATTGCGCATGGCGTCCACAACGACGGCAATTTCTTCTTCCGTATATTTGATTGAACGACCGCTGAAATTCACTCTGATGTCCATAGCGACATATCCTTGCTTGTGAGGCGCGTTATTCACATTCGGATTGAAGAGAACCCCGTTTCCCTCTGGAAAGGCGCTTGGGTCACGGGGAAACAGCTGATGAAGGGGAAGATGCCCAGTGCATTTGTATCACGGGCTGTGCTTCTTCCCCTTATGGAATGCCTAGATGCTCTTGTAACGCTCGATGAGGTTTTCTTTGGTCAGAATGTTCTTGAAGTTCGGTCCCAGAGCATTGGTAAGCGGCTTTTCATGAACGATACAGCCCTGATAGAGCCCTTCATACTGTTCGTCCGTCAGATTCTTGCAGATTCCGGTTGGCAGATGAACCTTCTGACGCTCGACCATTTCCATGAACATGGCGTGTTCTTTCGGGTAGATGTCACCGAGAACCTTGAGTGCCAGGCAGTTGCCGAGGCCGTGCGGAGTATGGAACACAACGCCCAGACCGGCAGAGAACGGATGGATGACGCCTACGTTACCGGCGGCCATCCCGCCAATGTAGGAAGCAATCATCATTTTTTCTCTGTTGGGTTCGCTCATCATGTCGTCAGAAAGGAAAATTTCCTGACACAGCTGGACGGCACGCACGGAGAAGGCATCAACGATGGCGTTGCGATAGCTTCCCTGAAGTGTTTCAATGCAGTGCATGAAGGTATCAATTCCGGTATAGAAGTATTGATCCCTTGGTACGGATGCGGTCAGATCCGGGTCGAGCAGAAGCTGGTCAAACACCGTATAGTCGCTGTTCATGCCCAGTTTGAGTTTCTTGGGAATATTGGTAAGTACGCAGGTACGGGAGCATTCTGAACCCGTTCCGGACAGCGTGGGAATGCCAATCTTGTAGATGGCGGGATTTTTGACCAGTTCCCAGCCCTGATAGTCTTCAGCCTTGCCCGGATTGGTGAGCAGATTGGCCACGGCCTTGGCCGTATCCATAGTCGCTCCACCTCCAATTCCTACAATACAGCAGGGAAGACGATGATCGGCAGCGGTTACGGATGCTTTCAGCTCGTCCATGTAGTTGACTTCGGGTTCGGAACTTGTGTCCACAAAAATGAGCTGATCGCCCTTTTCCATGGGCAGACGCTGCACCAGTTCATGATTCTGGAAAAAGTGGTCCATGAAAAAGACAACAGGACCGTCATGAGCTTCTCTGCGCGGCTTGAGCAGGTCAGCAAGCTGGGCAAAGGAACCCTGTCCGAAGATGTAGTAAGGAACGTTCTTTGTATTGCGATACATAAGTAACCTCGTTGTCATGACAGACTGGGCGGAACTGCCCGATATTGGTGTGCATTGTATGTTGAATCGGCCATGGCCGCAAGGCACGGACAGCGGGTTGCCGCAAATTCCCGGCCGCAGGCTGGATGTACAGAAAGCAAAGAGAGATAACGAATGAATTTTCAGGGAAAAGCAGTTGTTTTGGGTGGGGGAAGCTGGGGGACAGCTTTGGCTCATCTTCTGGCCCATGCTGGAAAGGAACCGGTCCTGCTGGTGAGAGATGCCGTACAGGCTGAAGCCATTAGCCTGAGGCAGGAAAATCCCCGTTATCTTCCCGGTGAAGCGCTGCATCCCGGTATTCGTGCCGTGGTCAGCGGAAGTGATGACGCCTTGTCGGTTCTGGCAAAAGCATCTCTTCTGGTCCTGTCCGTTCCCTGTCAGGTCATGCGTGAGGCATTGCGGACACTGCGTGGACGTCTGCATCCAGATTGCATTTTGGTCAATACGGCCAAGGGAATTGAAGTTTCGGAACTGGTTACGGTAGAGCAGATGGTCCGCGAGGAGCTGCCGGATTTTCTGAACCGCTATGCGGTCCTTTCCGGCCCTTCGTTTGCCTTGGAAGTGGTACGCTGCAAACCTACGGCCGTTGTTCTCGGCTGCCGTGACGAAATGCAGGGAGCTGCCTTGCGGAATATCTTTTCCACTTCGTGGTTTCGCGCCTATTCCAGTACCGACGTAACTGGCGTGGAACTGGGAGGTGCGATCAAGAATATTATTGCCATTGCGGCTGGTCTGAGTGACGGACTGGGGTTTGGCCTGAATGCACGCGCTGCACTGGTCACTCGCGGTCTGGCTGAAACGAGCCGTCTGGGTGTCGCTCTCGGGGCGCGGGCGGCTACCTTCATGGGCCTGTCCGGTTTGGGAGATCTCCTGCTGACCTGTTCCGGTGATCTGTCCCGGAATCGGCAGGTGGGCCTGCGGCTGGGCCGTGGAGAAAAGCTGCAGGAGATTGCAGGATCTCTTCATATGGTAGCTGAAGGCGTAAAGACAACGGATGCCGTCCACAGACTTTCTTGTGCTCATTCGGTTGAAATGCCAGTAACAGCAGCCATGTATAGTGTTTTGTATGGTGGGCTGTCTCCGCGGGAGGCTGTACAGACCCTCATGGGGCGGGCTCTGCGCGAAGAGTAAGCCGCTTCAATTCTGCTGAATGTACTCCCCAAAGGGACGCATATGGCCTGAAAAGCATGACAGCCTATTGACATTTCAGCCTTTTCAGGAGATGTAGAACACCAATTTCCCGTTGATTCACGGGATGCGGATGAGAGGGCGGCTCCCTGTCATTCCGGGTGGAGCGAGATTGCTGCGGCCATAGTCACAACAATTTTGCCGAAGCGGATATCTTCAGATGGGTCCGTTTTTCCACGGCCGCCGGGCCGTGTCTTTCCCGGAACTGGCGCGGGCCGATCTTTTTTGGGGATCGGACTCCCTGCCTTTAACCCTGAGAGGTCTAGATTCGTGGCGACAAAGCGCACTCTCCAGCAATGGAGTGTGGAGGATTCCACCGAGCTGTATGGTATTCGGAACTGGGGGGCCGGTTATTTCGGCGTTTCCCCCAAGGGAGAGGTGGAGATTTATCCTTCAGGGAAAAAAACGGGTGTCGCTGTCAGCGTACCCGAAGTCATCCGGGGAATGCGTGAACGCGGCTATGATATGCCCGTTTTGTTACGCATTGAAAATATTTTGGATTCTCAAATCTCTCTGCTGCATGAGTCGTTCCGTAAGGCCATTGCTTCGCTTGGTTACAGGGGCGAGTATCGGGGAGTCTTCCCGATAAAGGTCAATCAGCAGCAGCATACCGTTGAAAAGATAGCCCAGTTTGGCAAAAAGTATCATCATGGACTCGAAGTTGGGTCCAAGGCTGAGCTTATTTCCGCCATTTCCCAGTTGAAGGATGAGGAAGCCTGCCTGATCTGCAATGGCTATAAGGACGAGGAATTTATTGATCTTGGTCTTTCTGCCGTTCGCATGGGGTTCAAGTGCTTTTTTGTCCTTGAGATGCCGGGAGAACTGGACCTGATTCTTGAACGCGCCGAAGTCCTTGGCGTGCGTCCTCTGCTTGGCGTACGTGTCAAGCTGATTACCAAGGGCAGCGGTCACTGGGCCGGCTCTGGTGGTGAACGATCGGCCTTCGGTCTTACCACTGCCCAGATCATGGATATCGTGGACCTGCTCAAGAGCCGGGACATGCTCGATTGTCTGCGACTGCTGCACTATCATCTTGGCTCTCAGATTCCCAATATTCGGGATATTCGTACTGCCGTCATGGAAAGCACTCGCATTTATGCGGGGCTTGCTCAGGAAGGCGCAACAATGGGCTATCTTGATCTGGGCGGTGGGCTTGCCGTGGATTATGACGGTTCTCATACGAATTATGTGAGCAGCCGAAACTATTCCATTGATGAGTACTGTACCGACGTAATTGAAGCGGTTATGGCTATCCTTGATCAGCAGAACATTCCGCATCCGCATATTGTAACGGAGTCGGGGCGGGCTACGGTCGCCTATTATTCCATTCTGCTCTTCAACGTCCTTGATGTCAGCATTGCGGAGATTGGAGAGGGAATACCTGATACCTTG
>CAMLXE010000067.1 GCA_946490455.1 uncultured Desulfovibrio sp.
GACCTCATTCACACCATCCAGCGCGGCAACGGATTTCTGAATCCGACTGGAACATGCCGAGCAGCTCATCCCCGTTATGTCAAAAAGATTTTTGGTCATGGAGTCTCCGATGTGGCTTGGGAATTTGATGCTGCAAATCCTTTCTTTTTGGACTACACTTTATTTATAGAGCGAACTGCCTTTTTCGCAAGAATGCACTTTTTTGATAGTCAGTACCCAAAAGGATACCAGTTATGAACCAGACAGAGACCACTCCCTGTTGCTGCTCGGCACCTTCTGCTGATTCGCCTGTCGAGATTCATTGTCCGGTTGAAGCAACGCTCAGTCTTATTGGTGGTAAATATAAGACATTGATTTTATGGAAACTGATGGGAGAAACGCTGCGCTTTTCCGAACTCAGACGGGCGGTCCCCTGTGCCACGGCCAAAATGCTGACGCAACAGCTGCGGGAACTGGAACAGGATGGACTGGTCAGAAGGGAAGTCTTTCCTGTCATTCCCCCAAAGGTAGAATATTCGCTTACCGAATTTGGAAGGAGTATTCGCCCGGTACTGGAAGCCATGTATTCATGGGGCAGCGGTTATCTGCAACGCCAGGGGCTTGAGGTGAACTGTTCCATGCGTCCCCTGCCGTAGGCTGGCAGATGATGGAACCTGAACAGAGATGCTGGAGGCTGGCGCGAGCATACGTCCAAGGCTGAATGAACAGGACGCTGCAATCAGGAATTTTGTCCCGATCAGATGCAGAAGAATGAAATGAGAGGCATGCTCCGGCAGGAAGCATGCAGAGCAACGATCCAGATGCGAAGCCTCACAGAAGAACAGAAGGCTTTAGCGCCTTAAGAAGGCGAGCTTGGAAGACCGAAGAAAATTTTCCTGCTGTAGTGGAAGCAGACCGTCTCAGGGCGCCGGAGCTGCCTTGTCCGACGCCCATCATACTCGGGATGAACATTTTCTGCTGTGCATGGAGGACTGTCTGCGGAATCTCCCTTCAGGGAACGTTTCACATGGGATGTCCTTCTGGCATGAAGCAGAAAGAGGGCTGACGGGGAATGCTTTCGGTCCTGTTTCAGACAAACATGCCGAGGTTGTTCATCACATCGCGTTGGGAGAGTGTTTCCATTCCTGATGATGTCACGGCAGAGGTGCCCTGAATGGCAAGGCGTTCCTTCCAGTGAATCACCTGGGCGAGGAAGGCATTTATGGCCTGTTCCAGCGCGGCAAGATCAACGAAATCTTCGTCATAGCGTTTCCACAGGATAATCTTGTCCAGCCCGCAGTGTACGGACAGGGCTGATCCTCCGGTTTCTGCACCGAGCAGGGATGCCTGCATCAATTTACGACAGGTGTCGCTGTCCTGTGCAGATAGTCTGCCTACTTCGCAATGCATGAGCAGAGAATGATCTTCCCTGTCCGGGGTGAAGGTCACTTCATGCTCTCCATCAAAAAGCAGGGCACATTGGCCATCGGTATCAAGGCTGAGATTGGCGATACCGATGTCTGTGCCGAGCTCCTGAAGCAATGTGGCAAACTCCATGGCTGTCTCCTTTTATGAAAATGGGGAGGGGCCGCCACGGGCGGCCCGTCATTCTGATTATTGATAATTCGCAGAGAGAATGGGGAAGAGCTGGGGATTGTCGCGTATGGTCTTTTCAATACGCGCTACAAACTGTTCCGCACCAAGTTCCCATTCGCTTTCAAGACGCTGGGCAATGGTATGCAGCAGTTGCTGGCGTTTTGCCATAATCGGTTCGAGAACCAGAGGAGAATCCGTGCTGTGGGCCAGAAGCTGCTTATCGAGTTCCTGCAGCTCATGGCGATGTTCACACATGGGATTGGTGAGACGCTGCAGGAGGTCAGCTTCCTTGGCCAGCTTCCCGCGCAGTACTTTGGCTTCTTCAGAAATCTGCTCTCCCTCTTTTCCGCGCAGGAAGGGCATCCGGGCAAGATCCAGTTCCTGAGTCCGGCCAATATCCAGAGAGTCTGCCGCCTTGAGAATCATGCCTTCCACTGTGTTGCTCTGATGCGTGGTATTGTTGACAAGTTCCTTTTCGTACGCTTCACCCAGCGCATCTGTACCAAAATCCGTACGCATCTGGTCCACGGTCATGCGGGCACTGTCTTCTTCCCAGAGGTCTCGTCCGGCTCCCTGTCGTCCGATATCATGTCCGGTAATGCCACAGAGAACCGCGTTACGGTCCACAGAAACCCCAGCCTTTTCAAGAATGGAGCACATGACCGAAGCAAAGATGAACGAACGGACAATGTGGTTGCGTCCATGGGTGAAGGCTCGTCTGTCAAAGCCTCGTTCATGGGCAATATAGGCATCAAGATGCTGAACAAGGAACGTCCGTCTTGCTGCGTCCGTTACCGGCAGCCTGTCCGGTTGGACTGCCGTGGGGAAGGGCATATAGGCTGGGTATAGGGCATCGAACCGAACCATGGTATCTGGAGCCAGTTCCCGAAGCAGAATGCGGTACCTTTCAGGAATGAGAGAGAGGTCGGGCATGAAATCCGGCATCGCAAAGGGTTCTCCAACCTGCTGTGCCGCATTCCAGATATGAAGTATGCCCAGCCTTACGGTTGTATGCAGCTTGCCATAATCCCCGGCAGGATTCCGCACAACGCGGCTGTCAAGGACAAGCCTCTGAGTCTGGCTGAACAGAGACAGCATTTCAGGCGTATGCAGACGTTCATGGAGGGTAAGAATCTGTTCCTTGCTCAGAGGTGGTTCATCATTCTTGAGCAGTGTGTAGGCCAGAGACACAGAACGGTTCATATCGGCATTCTTGTCATCTGTCCCATATTCCTTGCCCTTGGGCAGAGATGCCGCATAGGCGGCCATATGGGTATCGGTTTTTTGTGCAGCATCTGCCAGAATGCGGACCATTTCTTCGGGAGACAGGGGCGGATTGGCTTCTGCAATGGTACGCAGAGCTGAAGCCTGGTCCTGGGCATTCTGAACGGCAAGTTTGAGCTCTTCTGGCGTTTTGACCAGAGAACTGCGCACCCAGTAGGAAAAGCCTTCTTTCTGTGCAGGTGTCAGAGGCAGACCGTCCAATGTCTCAAGCAGCTTCGCCTTTTGTCTGAGGACAGGTTCAATGGCCCTGATGATCGACAGATTTACAATCCGTTCTGATGTGCTATCCGGATTGGGGCTCTTGAAGAAACCCTTAAACTGGTCAAGTACGGTATCCTTTACCTGAGCAAGAATAGTTCCGCGCAGAATGTCTCCCTGTGCAGGGAAAAATGCTGCAATCCCAGCGTCTTCAATAAATTTTCGAATATGGTCCTGAATATGTTCAAGCGCATCTCCGAGGGCTTTTTCTGCTTCTGGGCGGATGTGCTCCGCATAGTAGCGGAGCCCCGCATGGAATGTTCTGTCTATCCGTTCTTCTTCCTTGGTGTCATATCGTTCAAAGGTGTTGGTACTGGCAACTCCTTGCATCTCTTCTGGAGTTGTCCTTGATACGATATAGACAACCTTGACTCCCGTAGCCTGGCTGAAGGCTTCCATACGGCTTATGAGCTGCGTTCTCTGCGCTTGTGGAGCCTCTTCCAGATCAACACGGATTTCCTGAAAATCCCGGCCGGGAATAATGGGGCCATGAATCTGCGCTTCAATGTAGTTCATGGCCAGACGTACAGATGGATCAAGTCCCGCAGCACGCTTTTCGGCTGCCTGAGCCAGCATGGTACCATTCAGGTCACTGAGTCCGGGAAGCAGAGATTCCAGATTGTCATACGAGGCCATCTTGGAACGGGTAGCTTCCTTGTCTCCAAATGCCTGCAGGCTCAGTGCCGCAAAAAGCTCCTGACCGTCGGTATCAAGGTTAAGTTTTGCAGGAGGATTTTTCAGAATAACCGCTGTAAGGTCTTCCTGTCCCTCAGCCATGTCAAACCATTCGTCGAGGGCAATCCGTTTTTCGGACTGTGGGTCCTTCAGTTCTGTAATCAGGCTTACGGGCAGACCAGAACCGTCAAGCAGAGCATAAAAGTTGGCTCTGCGTTCAGGGGTGACCTTGAGAGCTGGAGAATAGAACGTATCTTCCGCAATGAAGGTAGCGCGACGTGCTACTTCCGGCTTGAGTATGATGACACAGCTGCCATAGGACCGGGCAGCAGGTCCGGACTGGGCATTCTGGGTATTGAGAGCTCCATAGACCGGGCGCTCATCAGCAATGGCTTCATGTCCCTCAAGTTCAGGAAAGACAAGTTTTTCGGTCTGGTCACGCTGAGCCATATAGCTCTCACCCTTGTTGAGAATGCCCTGCTTCTGCATATGGAAAATGTTGGGCATGGGATCTTCAGGATGCAATACAAAGGAAGTATCGCGCAGAAGACGATGGGTAGGGAGGTTGATGGTGAGAGGACTCTGCCGCAGAATATCTCCCATTTCCTTGGGGGTAGCCGATATGCCGCGAGCAGCCAGCTTCTGCATTTCTGCTCCTGCGCTCCTTTCGCGCTGAGTGGCACTTTGAGCGGCTACGTTGGCAAGCGTATGCAGATTGGCTGCCGTGATGTCGTGGGCGTATTCGGGACGGACGACTTCCGTGGCTGCATATTGGGTGCTCAGCATTTGGGGACGCATGGCTTCATATTCAGCAATCTTGTCCTTATCCTGCGCATCCCCTTTGGCCTTTTCCTGCGCAATAAGATCGTCCAGCTGACCATTGGAGACACGATTGCTCATTTCCTTGAGGATAAGGGCTTCCAGATCAAAGAGCTGAGCTGCGGCAGCACGCGCATCGCCTGCCTTGGGGTTGTTTCTCCCCTCATGTCGAAGGGCCGTCTGCAGAAGTTCCATTTCCGCAGAGGTAAAGGACTGATAGACGGCGGCCAGTTCAATATTGCTCAACTGCTCTACAGCAGGGGCAAAGGCCCAGAGAGAATCCTGCTGCATCTTCTCTGTGAGGTGGCCGGTTTTGGCCAGTCGGTGCATATACTCGGCATTGGTTTTGAGAGCCGTGAGCAGCCTGTCTGCCTTGAGCGTGCCGGGATCGGAAAGAATTTCCAGTGTCTTGCTGGAAGAAGCGGCAAGGCCTTCCCGACCTCTGACAATTTTGGTGGCAGTATGAAATCCCTGATAGGGGATGCTTTCACCCTTGATCTTGTCGAGCCTGATGGGAGACGTCGTTCCTATCTGAACCTTATGTTCTCCAAAAATACCTGTCTTTTCTGTAATTCCATGCTGGGCCAGCTGTTGCTGAACGGTAGGATCGGCTTGAATGCGAGGGGGCATAGTGAACTCCTTGCGTAGAATGAGAGATGATTGCTGTCATCTGTACAAGAAATATGCCAGATAGGCGGCTTCAGAAAGGCAAGGTACCGTGTGCTGTGGCATTACAGGATGTTCTGCATTTCCGATTCCCGGAAAGGCTTCATGCAGAATCTGATTCCCATGAAATAACGCTGAGTAACAGCAGGGGTTGCGTGATGAGACTAGCAAAAGAAACAAGAAAAAAGAAGAGGAGATGCAGCCTGCGGATGAGGAATGGGAAGGATGGCTTTCATATTGTTCTGAATGAATGAGAGCCGAATATGGGCATGAAGTACAATAAAGGGAAAGGAATATTGCCTGATTGAGGAAGATGGGATTTCAGCACATGCTGCAGCGTGCACTGAAATCCCCCGTTGCATGCCTATCCGGGATGGACTCCCTACAGTGATGTAACCTGTTTCATGAATTTATTTTTTTATTGCCCTCAGACCATTTATGATCACAAGCAGTGCTGTCCCCACATCGGCAAAGACAGCCATCCACATGGTTGCATTTCCCGAGAAGGTCAGTCCAAAGAACAGCGCCTTGACACCAAGCGCCAGAGAAATGTTCTGGATCAGAATGGCGTGTGTTGCGCGGGACAGCCGTATGAAGCGAGGAATTTTTCTGAGATCATCATCCATGAGCGCCACGTTGGCTGTTTCAATGGCTGTATCGGTTCCGTTTCCTGCCATGGCAAAGCCGATGTTGGCTTTGGCCAGCGCTGGTGCATCATTGATACCGTCACCAACCATGCCTACTTTGTTGCCAGTACGCTGCAGCTCATCAATAAGCTGAAGCTTGTCTTCTGGAAGCAGGTTACTTTTGAAACTGTCCACTTCGGCCAGTCTTGCAATGGCTCTGGCCGCGTATTCATTGTCTCCAGTCAACATCATGGTTTTGATGCCAAGCTGCCGCAGTTCGCGGATGGCTTCAACGCTGCTGTCCCTGATTGTGTCGGCGACGGCAAAAAGTCCCTGTACACCCGCATCTCCAGTCAACATGACGACAGACTTTCCCTGCTGTTCAAGCTTGCCGATTTCCTGCTCCAGTTCGGAGGAACACAGATGCAGCCTCTCCACCATGCGATGGTTGCCAAGATACCAGCGCTGGCCATCAATGGTACCGCATACGCCTTCTCCCGGCAGGGCAGAGAAGTTCTCCACGCTGCACACAGGAATATCGGATTGGGCGGCATGCCCGGCAATGGCACGGGATACGGGGTGATCCGAACGGGCTGCCAGACTCGCCGCGAGGCTGGTACTCCGGCTTTCATCCAGATTGCCCACGGGGATAAAGTCGGTCTGACGGGGAGTGCCATGGGTAATGGTCCCTGTCTTGTCCAGCGCGAGCCAGTTCAGAAGGCGGCCCTGTTCAAGGAAGACACCTCCCTTGACGAGAATCCCGGAACGTGTTGCCGCCGCCATGCCGCTGACAATGCTGACCGGAGTGGATATGACAAGCGCACACGGACAGCCGATTACCAGAATGACCAGAGCGGTGTAGATGGATTGTGACCATGGCTCCTGCATCAGAAGCGGTGGAACAAGGCCGACAAGAAGGGCAATGGCGAAGACGGCCGGTGTATAGTATCTGGCAAAACTGTCCACAAAACGCTGAATGGGGGCTTTTGTTCCCTGCGCTTCTTCAACAGCATGTACAATTCTGGCAAGCGTTGAGTCCGTTGCCGTGGCGGTTGATTCGAATTCAAAGGAACCGGATTCATTCAGGGTTCCAGCGTAGACAGTATCTCCGGCCCTTTTTTCCACGGGCAGGCTTTCTCCTGTAATCGGAGCCTGATTGACTGTGGACTCTCCCAGCATAATGAGACCATCAAGCGCAATTTTTTCTCCAGGTCTGACGCGTATCCGGCTCCCTTTGGGGATTTGCCTGATATCCATTTCCTGCCAGGAACCGTCTGCCTGCCGGACTGTGGCACAGTCCGGAGCAAGCGCCAGCAGATTTCTGATGGCATTTCGTGCCCGATCCAGAGCCTTGGCCTCGATGGCTTCGGAAAGGTTGAACAGGACCATTACCATGGCTGCTTCCGGGTATTGGCCGATAATGACGGCTCCGGTAACAGCCACGGACATGAGGGCATTGATGTTCAGATTGAAATTGGAAATGGCCAGCCAGCCCTTCCTGTAGGTTGTTACTCCGCCAAGGCCAATGGCAATGAGGGCAAGAAAGAGCGGGAGACAAGGGAGAACAGGATAGCTGCCAAGAGTCCAGTCCTGTATCTGCAAGCCAAAGGGATTGATCTTCCAGACATGCAGAAGCTCAAAGGCCTCAGAAAGGGCGGCAAACAGGCCGGCAGCCGCAAGCCTTTTCCATCCCGTTTCTGATGAATGTGACTGCGTCGGAGCCATGTCCTGTGATGTTGCCAGTCTGGCATTCAGGTTCAGCGATGCCAGAGCTGCGGAGATTTCCGGCAGGGCGGAAGGCGTATGCCGTACCTTGAGCGTCCTCTGCATGAGGTTGAATTCAAGTTCTCTTACCTCCGGCATTCCAGAAAGCCTTTTCCGGATCAGAGCCTCTTCTGTCGGGCAGTCCATGCCACTGATGGAAAATATGGTTACTGCTTCATTGGCCTTTTCAATGAGTTCCGGGGACATGCTGATGGATTTCAGAGCCTCTTCGAGGGGAGCGGTATGGGGCAGCCTGTGCGTGACGGAAAGCGTTCTTTGCATGAGGTTAAAATCCAGTTTCACAATCCCGGGAATGGCGGCCAGCCTTTTCCGGATCAGGGTTTCTTCCATCGGGCAGTCCATATTCTGTATGCGATAGACAGTCTTGCTGTCCGTACCGGCCTTTCCTGTCTCTTGCTGGAGAGCAGGTTTTTTCTGATTCGTATTGGATCTGCTGATGGTGAAAAACTGCTCTTCATGGGCACAGGCACACGGACTCAGGATATTTTCATGCCGATGGCTTTCCTCCTGTGTGGGCGACTGGGCGTGGCGGCCGTGATGCGCTTCCTGTCTGTCACAGTCA
>CAMLXE010000068.1 GCA_946490455.1 uncultured Desulfovibrio sp.
CCCACCATCCTGTTACAAACTCAGGAACCGCATCGAGCGGATGAACTCATGAGGAGGATTCCCGAATGGCAGATGCGCTGCAGGGTGAGGACTTCGGTGTTTGCGTTTTGGGACAGGGCAATCCTGACGTCATCTTAACGTGCCTTTTATGCGCTGCGGCAGAGTGTTCCGACGCTGTCAGGAGTCAGGCCGCGTGCAGCTGCCATGGACGTCACCGGGCCAGAGTACAGTTCCGGGGAATCTGCGAAGCAGCACTGTATCCCCCCGACGAGCGTGGCAAGCGAAGTACTGCTGTAGAAGCGAGTAAGGGCAATCGGTGCGGTTCAATTGTTCTCTCATACTGTCTTCAACGACGTCGAGGTACTCATATCCTGATGATAAAAAATCCCCGCCAGGCATAAACCTGACGGGGAGCATAAAAACATTACTGCACTGAAATCAGAACTTCCATCCCAGCGTGAAGCGGACACCCTGATCGGTTTCATGACGGGAAGCCTGCACGCCGTAGTCCAGGCCGAAGCTCAGATTGCCCTTTTCAGCCTGTACGCCGACCATACCGGCCCAGCTTATGGAATCCATAATGCGGGTGTTGATGCTGTCCGTAGCGTCGACGCCGGAGAAGTGTACCTTGGTGAAGGACGTTTTCTCACCGGCTGCGGGAATGATGGAAACATCAGCCTGAGGCTTGATGTTCCATCCGCCTGCATCAATATTCTTGGTCAGTGTGACGCCCACGGGGAACTGAACAATGTTCTGCGTATCGGACTCCACATTGTTCAAAGTTGAGCCGTTGACTTTGAGGTTGTAGCCGTCCGTATGAAGCGACGTGTAACGCACACCGGCATGAGGCAGAATGTCAAGCCAGTCCGTATTGAACTGATATTCTGCCCGCAGATCGGCCGTAAACACACCCGTATCAATATCGGCCTTGGCCTGCCCCATCTGCATGGAAGAGGGCAGATTCATTCCCACATCGTGAGAGCCGATGCCGTAGCCCAGCGAAGCCATCACATTGAAATTGTTGAGATTCCATCCGGAATACAGATTGATCCCGCCGAAATTGTAGCTGTTTTCAGTACTGGTGGCCGTACCTCTGGTTTCGCTCTTTCCGCCGCCGCCGTTGAGTGCCACACCGACGCGAACCTTGCCGCCGGCCACTTCCCCTATCTGCGTATCGGCCCCGAAGGCTATGCCGCCGTAGTTGCCGCGAACGGCAGCGCCGGAAGCCCCCATGCCGTGAGTGTAGGTGTTGCCGTACAGGGGAGTGAGCCACATGTCGAGGCCGCCCTGATGGATATTGTTGCCGTAATCATAGTTTCCGAGCGAAAGGTGATGCAGCACCGTATCGGACGCGGCATCGGAAAGACGCAGGGAGGTATTCTGAACACCGGCAGTCACGGCAGGCTTTGATACTTCATTTAGGGTGTCCGTCACTGCATTATCCGCCAGCATGGCCGTATCCATGGAGCGGCTGAGGAAGCGGACGCCCATGTCGTTGGAGTTACTGTCAAGAGAAAGAGCGTTCAGACTGTTGACGGCCTGAATGCCGGGGTAGAGCAGCGAAATGTCATTGGCTTCCGTAGTGACGATGACGTTGCCGCTTGCATCAAGGCTTGTCGTACCCGAAACCAGACGGTTAAGAATAAGGTCTTCATTCTGCCAGCCCGTGAGATTGGTGGAGGCGAATTTGCTGGTGATCGTGTAGGTGCCCACACCCGCATCGCGAATATACAGCTTGGCTCCGTCGTCGACACTAAGGGTGCCGGCCCCCGTGCCGGTGAGCGCAACATTGTTGCCGGAGGCAGCATTGCTGTTGACCATAAGCAGCGACTGATTGGCAAACGTAGCCTCTCCGGAATTGGCAAACTGGGCGCTGGTCAGACTTCCGTCAACTCGCAGAGAGCCTGTACTTTCGAGCGTCTGAGGAGCGGCAATGCCAAGTGCGGCCGTGATGCCGGTTGCCCCCCAGCTGAGACCGGACTCCTTGAACGCATTCATTGCCCAGTCGGAAGAGGTATCGCCAAGCACAAGCAGAGAGTTCTGTCCGGCTGTCAGCTTGCCGTCGACGGCCGATCCGCCGAAAGCGGCATGAGAGGCGTTGTCGAGTATGTCCACGGCAGGATCGTTTTTCCAGGCAGGATCGAGAAAGACGCCAGCACCGTTGAGCTTGGCATTGTCGGCAAAAAGCCTGCCGGCTGAGGTGCTGTTGCCGACAAGGATCGTTGAGTTAGCCTGTGCCGTGAGCGTATTAACCACGACATCGCCGTTGGCGAAGGTCATATTGGCATTGTCGGCGACGTCAAGCCCCGTACTGCCGCTGTTATTGATGATGTCGCCGAGAATGCTGGCCTTATTGCTGACGGAAATGGTGGCGATATCTGCATCGGCAATGATGTTGCCGTTGATTGTTCCGCCGTTCAGCCGGATGGTCAGCTCCTCGGTCGTCCCGCCAGTCGCCTCTTTATAAATGGCATTCCCCTGGTATCCGAGAATCTCTCCGCCGTTGATCTCGATTGTGGCTTTTTTTACCTGAGAATTATTGGAACCGTTGGTGATGATATTATAAACTCTGGCACCGCTATCGAGCGTAATGGTTACGTTGTCTACAATGTCGTTGTCTCCACCTGCGAAGATGGTCTCCACTTCGCTGTTCCCAGTAACGGCGATCGTAGATGTTCCGACACTGCCGCCGTCGCTGCCGCCGTATACCGTAACATTGGAAGCAATAGTTCCGTCGATGGTGATGCTCGACGTTCCGGTATGCGCCTTGCCGTCGTAATCCACAACTACACCGCCGGCCCAGATGCTGGTATTCGTCAACGTCGCATTGGAGATTTGGATGGCGGATGTATCGACATTGGACTCGCCGCCATTGGCAGCTATGCCGCCGCCGCGAATGGGAAAGTATTCTCCTTCATCAGGAGTACCATCGAAGCTGCCGCCATTAATGGTGATGGAGGCAGAGGTAACCGTTGCCTTTGTGTTCACACCAGAGGCAAGACTTCCGGCATTGAGTTCGCCTTTAAAATCTTGATTTGTCAGGCTAATGGATGTGCTGCTTAAAGTGTTTTCGCCTGACTCAAGCTTTTCGCCCGCAACATATTTTCCGCTGCCTGGGTCTACTGTTGCGGCTCCGTCCTTAAAAGTGACTCCATCCGTCAGATCGCTTAAGTCAACGGCATTCGCGCAGGACGCTCCCCCCATGACCAGCATGGATGCTACGGCCAGCGAACCGAAGATATTGAGCAGCGTACATTTTTTCAGAACTGCCCGATACCTGTTGATGAGGTTTCCCATAGCGCCTTTGGTAAGCATTCCGACCCCTCCTGAACATCCTATAATAGTTTGAAATCCTTTTAAGAAAAAGAAAGGCGTATTTCTCCGGTGTTTGTTGGGGGAAATACATCTGAAGTCTTTTGCTAAGGTTAGAAATGTATACTATCATATACTTTTCAGGTCAAGTTACTCACTACTTGTGAGGTATGGAAAGCAACCCTTCCCTTCAGCTAGCTACAGGCACCGTCATTCTTCGAGAACGGCGCAAAAGACATTTAACTCAGCAGGCTCTCGCAGATCAGGCAGATCTTCAAAGAGTTTATATTGTTGGGATTGAAGCGGGAAAAAGATCCGCCAGTCTTGCCGTTATCTTTGCACTGGCTCAGGCCATGGGAATGACTGCCGCCGAACTCGTCAGGAAAATACAGGACGAGTTGGTAAAATATTAACCTGCTTATTTTTCAAAGAAAAATATTTCATCAAGCCCTGTATTTAATACAGGGCTTTTTTATATAGAAATAGTATCAGATAGGAGGTTTTATCATGATTACTGACTATCTGAAAGCCGGTTTCCCCACCATCCTGTTACAAACTCAGGAACCGCATCGAGCGGATGAACTCATGAGGAAGATTCCCGAATGGCAGATATGCCGTTGGGACTGTGTCTCCGGTGTTCACGGCATGACCCCGTCATCCTTCACTCTCAACGAAATCCAAAACCCTGTCGAAGCTGTCCAATGGCTTTCCACCGTGAAGGATACGGTACTCATCGCCCATGGACTCCAGCACTTTCTTGACGATCCCGTTGTTTGCCAGTCCATCCTCAATGGAATTCTTCGCTGGAAGAGCGTCGGCAACTGTCTGGTCATGGTCTCCCCATTACCGACTCTTCCGATTCAACTCCAAGCGTTCTTTCATCTCATCGAGATGAAGCTGCCCGATGAAGAGGCGTTGATGCGCCTGCAGGCCGAGATCGGCGAAACCACCAACATCAGGACAAACCGCAAAGCTTCAAGGCTCGCCACAGGTTTGACTGAATTTCAGGCAGAAACTGCCTTCAGCTTATCGCTGGTGAAAAAAGGCTATTTCAGTTCCAAGGTCATCACTGAAGCCAAATCGCAGATGATTAAGAAATCTGGTCTGCTGGAGCTTTATCCCCCTGCCGACATGCAGAACGTAGGGGGCCTGAAAAAACTGAAAAGCTACATCCAGAACCGCGCACAGGCCTACGCTCCTGATTCGTCGCTTCCCAAGCCCAAAGGCATTCTTCTTGTAGGCATTCCGGGAACAGGCAAATCACTGTCCGCCCGTGCCGTTGCTTCCATGCTGGATTTTCCTCTGCTTCGTCTGGACATAGGGCAGCTCAAAAATTTCCTTGTCGGCGAATCGGAACGGAGAATCAGAGAAGCAACCAAGGTTATAGACGCCTTCGGCAACTGTGTCCTTTTCCTCGATGAACTCGAAAAAATGTTCGGAGGAGTCAAAGGCAACGGAAGCAGCGACGGCGGAACCACCAGCGGCATGTTCTCTCATTTCCTCACATGGATGAATGACCAGAACAAGGCGTTCATTGTGGCCACGGCAAACAACATCAAGGAACTGCCTGCGGAGTTTTTACGCTCCGGCAGGTTTGATTCCATCTGGTTTGTCGATCTTCCCGCTCTTGAGGAGCGAAGGGAGATCATTGCCATTATGAACAGAAAATACGGAACTGCCATGCCCCTTGAATGGGCAGAACAGCTGAACGGATACACCGGTTCCGAACTGGAACAGATTGTCAGGGATTCTCTCTTTGACGGTCTGGAAGAAGCCAGAAAGAACCTGATTCCGCTTTCCCGAACCATGAAGGAAGAGATTGACGCCTTGCGTTCCTGGGCCATGTCCAGAGCAAGAATAGCCAATACTCCCGACGAGGCTCCTCAGGAAGTGAGAAAAATCCGTTCCGTAGCCAGAAAACCTCTTACCCCGGCCAAGTGAGGCAACCATGTCGCACATCGCTAAAATCAAACTTCAGATCAAAGACCTGAACCTTCTCAAGAGAGCCTGTGAACGACTCGATCTTCGCTTCGTGGAGAACCAGAAAACCTATACCTGGTATGGGCGTGTGGTGCATCCCGAAGACCTGAAGATTCACACGGACATCACCGAGGAACAACTCGGCAAATGTGATCATGCCATACAGGTTCCCACGGCCAAACTCGGTTATGAGATCGGCGTCATCAGTCGTGGGGATGAATACATCCTGCTCTTTGACGACTGGGATCAGGGACTCAGAAAGGCTGTCGGCCATCATGGCGAACTGCTCAAGCAGGCATATACGGCGGAAGTCGTAAAAGCCCAGGCAAAACGCCACAACTATTTCTACTCGGAAAAGAAGGTCGACAATACCCTGAAAATAACCCTGACCGCAGTATAGGAGAGCACCATGAAAACCATCACCATTTCCATCGACGCCACAGGCGAAGTCACTCTGGAAACTTCCGGCTTCAAGGGTAAAACCTGCTTGGAAGCTTCGGAATTCATCAAGCAGGTTCTCGGCGAGGAAATCTCCCGTGAGCTGACGCCTCTTTCCTATATTAATAGGGAGGGAAAAGAAGTGACACGTCATGTTCCCGTGTGCAGGAACGGCGGTTATTCCATCCACTAGGAGTCCGAGGTGTCGTATTCTGATATCTTCAAGGATGCGGCGCTTCTTCAGCTCACGGCAACCTGCTGGAGCATTGATAGAAAACTGCCGCCCGCACTTCTGGCTGAGGTCGGAAACGTGGACTATCTGAAAGGGAGAAAACTTCTCCTTGATCCGGAATCCACGGCTCCCATCAAACAAATAACCGGCAAAGCCCGAAATTACATCCGAAAACTGGCCTTGCCATTTCCCATTCGAGGCTGTGTCCTCGTGCCACGGAAGCTGATCCCAACAATACAGGATCAGCTTTCAACGTTTAAGAACGATTACGATTGTTCCGTGGAAAGTTTTCTCTACTGGTATCCTTCCGCCATCACGGAAGCAGCGGAAAAGCTGGGGGAGCTCTTCGATCAATTGGACTATCCTTCTGCCGATCAGCTGAAGGGACGCTTTCGCTTTGAATGGCGTTACCTCACGGTCGGTCCGTCCACATCACGAATACTCCCTGCCTCTCTGTACCAGGAGGAAATGACCAAGTTCAAGGAACTCATGGCGCAGGCACGTCAGGAAGCCGAAGAGGCGCTGAGAGTGGAGTTTGTCGATCTGGTATCCAATTTGACCGACAAGCTGAACGGAACCGACGGAACGCCAAAACGCCTCCGGTCCTCCGCTGTGGAAAACCTGCATGAGTTTCTGTCTCATTTCGATGACAGGAACATCTTTCAGGATGAACAGCTGGAGTCGCTGGTGCAGCAATGCAAAAGCATTGTGGACGGCGTATCTCCCGCACGGCTTCGTACCGACGTTTCCTTCAAAACGGAAATGCACGGAAAAATGAGCGAGCTGCTTGCTGCCATTGATCAGTCGCTGGAGAATCTTCCCCGAAGAAAAATCCGCATGAGCGACTAAGGCACAGGCTGGTTCCCGTCACAATTCAACAGGGTGGCGGGATTTCTCGCCGCCCTCCTTTTCGGAGGAATCATGCCCACACTGAAGCTCTCCAAATCTAAAATCGGCACGTTTACCCTGTGCCCACAGAAGTATCAATATACCTATATCGATAAGATCATTCCTGAAAAAACGCCGAAGACCATGCTGGAAGGCTCTGCACTTCATCATGTCATCGAGAACACCATTGTGTACGGTGACAAGATTGCAGAGATCTCCAGAGTGGCATCCGACGAATTCTGGAAGGACATCGATCTGACGGGCACAGAATATGAAAGCCCGGAAGCCATGAAGAAAGCTCAGGACAGCGTACTCAAGGAAGCTGAGACATTTCTCACGCAGATTGATCCTCTTAATCCCGTGGATATGGAGACGTACTTCGAGTATCCATTGTTCAATCCTGAGACCGGTGAAGTTTATGAGAACATACTGCTTCGCGGATACATGGATCTCATAGACTGCACAGATGACGGAATTTACCGAGTCATAGATATCAAGACTTCGGCACGAACTCCGTTTGACTGGCAGGCAGAGCGTTCCCTGGAACTCAGTACCTATGCGTACCTTCTGGCCAGCCGGTTCGGATGGAACAGCTGTATTCCGGTTTCTTATCTGTACCTTGTCAGGACTAAGAATCCCAAAGTCGTATGGCTCAACTCTGCACGGAGCCGAAAGGATTTCCAGCAGACATATTCCATGCTGCTGTCCATATCCCAGGCTATCCTGCAGGGTAATTTTTATAAAAATATCGGAATGCACTGTTCCTGGTGTCAACATCAGGACATATGCTTCCATTCAAATCCATAATGTGAGGTTGTCACATGGAATTTTCCTATGCATCAGATGATATACGTGAATTGGCAAAAGCTCTTCTGAATGTGCAGAGGCAGCTTCAGCCTGCTGTTAAAGATGCCGTCAATCCTTTTGTCAAAAACAAGTACGCGACACTGAACAGTGTTATGGACTGCTGTCGTTCCATACTGATTGAAAACGGCATTTTGCTGATTCAGTACCCGGTTCCTGCCGAGCCCGGATACTTCGGCCTTGTCACCAAACTTGTACATGCGGAGACTGGCCAGTATCAGGCAAGTCTGGCCATGATCCCGCTGGCAAAAAATGATGCTCAGGGGCTTGGTTCAGCCTGTACCTATGGACGGCGCTATGCGCTTTCCGCCATGCTCGGCATAGTCACGGAAGAAGATGATGACGGCAATGCCGCATCGTTTCGGCAGGAAAAGAGTCCATCACGGCGGACTTCCCGGCCGCAGTCTTCGACCACACAGAAGAAGATACCGCTGAGTCAGATGCTTTCCGCCTTGAATTTGGCCGATTACATTCCTCATTACCGGCAATACCTGGA
>CAMLXE010000069.1 GCA_946490455.1 uncultured Desulfovibrio sp.
TATCCGATGAATCATTTACTGGACTATAGACCTGATTGACCCGCAGATACATGGGGCCGGTTCCAGTCTTGATCCAGTCAGGATTCAGACCGAATTTTTCAAACAGTTTCATATACCAGTCCGCGGGCACCGAATTCCGACGCTTGGCATCGGAAATGCTGGACTGCCGGATCTCAAGAACAGCCGCCAGTTCAGTTTGCGTCCGGGCATGAGTTGCATGGAGAATCCGGTCGTATACTTCCTGAAAAAAGGTCATGTATATCTCCATCCCCCCGGTTCTAGTGCAGGGGGCTCAGGAAAGGATCGTCATTGGTAATAACGACTCGGGTATTGTTCCCAAAGCCCTTTCTGATGGCTTCGAGTCCACGCTGGAACTTGTAGAAGTCCGGGTCGCGGGAGAACGCCTCTGCGAACACCCGTGCCGCTGTTGCATCACCTTCGCCCCGAATGATGGAAGCGCGGCGATTTGCCTCTGCCATGATTACAGCACGCTCTTTGTCTGCTTCCGAACGAAGTTTGGTCGATTCTTCTACCCCTTCGGAACGATACTGCTTGGCCTGGCGTTCACGTTCGGCCCGCATGCGTCCAAAGATTGCGCGCTGGTTTTCGGCAGGGAGATCGGTACGTTTGATCCGTACATCCACGACCTCAATGCCATATTCCTTCATGATGTCTGAAGTCCTGCGTGTCACATCGGTCATGATGCCACTACGCTTGCTGGATACGACTTCAGTAAGACTGCGTTGTCCCACCTGGGCCCGGAGTTGAGAATAGACTACGTCATCCAGACGTGCCTGTGCTCCTGGAATGGTCCGGACAGTTCTATAGAATTTCAGGGGGTCGACAATACGCCACCGTGCATAGTTGTCGAGAACGATCGTTTTCTTGTCACTGGTAAGCGCTTCAGCCGGACGTGCCTCATAATCAAGCACGCGAGCATTGAAACGGACCACTTCCTGAATAAACGGAATCTTGAAATGCAGACCTGGTCCGAACACTTCATCTCGTGCATCACCAAGCTGAATCACAAGTGCCCGTTCGGTCTGGTGAACCACAAACAGACTTTGTGTCCCCAGCAGGATTATGAATATAATCAGTCCAAAGAGGAAGGGAAGACGTTTCTGCATTATTTATTCTCCCTTAGGCATGGAAAGGACAGGAGGATTGCCGGTCTGAGACTGGGCAGAAGGGCGAGAAGTTCCCGACTGTTGCATAAGAGGCAGAAGCGGCAATACCTGCCCTGCGGTTCCTTCGGGCAAAAGGATCTTCTCCATGCCAGGACGACTCAGTATCTCTTCCATTGTTTCAAGATACATACGTTTCTTTGTCACATCTTTGGCCTGCTCGTACTCCTTGAGCAATGCAAGGAAACGCTGTGCCTCCCCTTCAGCATTGCGAATTCTGGTTTCCTTATAGGCGAGAGCCTTGTTTTCAACTTCCGTGGCCATACCTCTGGCCTTGGGAATCACCTCGTTATGATAGGCCTCGGCTTCGTTGATGATGCGGCTCTTATCCTCTCGGGCACTGGCCACATCCTTGAAGGCATCGCTCACTTCCTTGGGAGGATGTACGTCCTGAAGCTGTACCGCAATCACGCGAACACCGACCTTGTACCGATCAAGAAT
The DNA here is from genome assembly GCA_946490455.1 of uncultured Desulfovibrio sp. Taxonomy (GTDB): domain Bacteria; phylum Desulfobacterota; class Desulfovibrionia; order Desulfovibrionales; family Desulfovibrionaceae; genus Bilophila. The sequence goes on from CAMLXE010000069.1 coordinate 1,626, forward strand.
TTCCTGAAGCAGCTCCGTTGCTTCTGTCTGAATCTGCAGCTTGCCATCGGTCAGTGCCGAGTCAATGAGGCTGTTGCCAATGACCTCACGCATGGCTGCTTCGGCAGCGTTCTTGACCACATTGGACTGATTTTCCACATTAAACAGATATTCAACAGGATTCTTGATCTGATACTGCACACTGAACTGGACATTGACGATATTTTCATCCCCGGTCAGCATGGAAGATTCTTCGGGCATGGCTCTGTTGGCGCCCTGCTGGAAAGTACGCCCCTGTCCGACAGAACGGAATCCGACCTCGACTCGCTGTACCTGAGTCACTTTCGGCCTGTAGACGCTTTCTATGGGGAACGGAAGCGCATAATGCGGTCCTGGGTCTACCGTACGAACATATTTTCCAAAACGCAAAACAACCCCTTGCTCATCGGGCTGTACAATATAGATACCGGAAAGCAGCCAGGCGCCAACCAGAATAATGGCAACCCACTTGCCCTTTCCTCCAAGAGGTCCTGTCAATGCCGGAATCTTTTTGAGAGATTCCGAAACCTTTCTGAAATCCGGGCCATCCGGCCCACCTCCCGACGGGTCTCCACCAGAGTCTCGCTGTGGTCTGCGCGGTTCATCGTTCTGGCGCTGATTGCCGGAATGCTGGCCCCAATTCTGTCTCTGCCGCTTTTCCTGCAGCTTGTCCCAATCCCAATTCATGAAAAATCCTTATGAAGTGTTATACAAACAGCCTCGAGTGAAAGCGGAAAAATATCTGAGGAGGACAAAAACTGAAAGAAATCAATCCATCACTCGAAGGATACAGGCTACCCCAAAATACGCTCTGAATATCGTTTTGATATAGGGTACATAAAGCCCATGGTCAAGAAATTGCACAGGTTCCTTTTCCATGATCGGCTAAAAATATTCGCAAGCGATCTCCAGCTTCTGACTGAATCAGATTCACATGATGCAACGGGCCAATAATTGCGATACATCCTATCCTCTGCTATGAACATTTGGCTCGTTATGCAGGAGGAATACCATGAATACAGGCAATGTCTTTCGTGCTTATGATATACGGGGTGTGGTCAATATCGATTTTGACGAACAGTGGGTGACCCGCCTTGGCAAGGCATGTGGAACCTATTTCATCCGTCGTGGCATCAGAAGTGCCGTGGTCGGCCATGACTGCCGTCACTCATCTCCCGCCTATCATGACGCGCTGGTTGCAGGACTGCTTGCCACGGGCGTCGATGTCACAAGTATTGGGATGGTACCTACCCCGGTGCTCTACTTTGCTGTAAAGCACCTGAACCGGCAGGGTGGCATCATGATCACAGCAAGCCACAATCCACCGGAATACAATGGGTTCAAGGTATGGGGAGGTCAATCCACCATTCATGGTGACGAGATTCAGAAAATCAGAGTCATCTTTGAAGAAGGTAGCTTTGAAGAAGGACAGGGAGTCCACTCCAGTCTGGATATCATTCCTACCTATAAGGAAGATGTCCTTGGCAGATTCCATCTCTCCAGACCCGTCAAGATTGTTCTTGATGGTGGCAACGGCGTGGGAGGAGAGATCTGCGCCGATATTCTGACCCGACTCGGTGCTACGGTCATCCCCATGTTCTGCACGCCTGATGGGGACTTCCCGAATCATCATCCCGACCCCGTAGTCGAAGCCAACATGCGTGCCCTCATGGAACGGGTCAAGGCCGAAAAGGCCGATTTCGGCATTGGCCTTGACGGTGATGCTGACCGGCTTGGGATCGTAGATCCTGATGGCCGTCTGCTGTTTGGCGATGAAGTTCTCTCCATCTATGCTCGTGAGCTGCTCGCGCGGAAGCCGGGTTCCACAGTCATTGCCGATGTAAAATGCTCAAGCAGACTTTTTGCCGATATCAAAGAACATGGTGGCTCTCCAATGATGTGGACAACAGGCCACTCGCTCATCAAGGCCCGGATGCACGAAATTGAAGCCCCACTTGCCGGAGAGATGTCCGGCCACATGTTCTTCTCTGAGAACTGGTATGGTTTTGATGATGCCATCTATGGTGCTGCCAGAATGACCGCCCTCTTCTCTGCACAGAAAAAATCCATGGCAGAACTTCCAGGATGGCCCGTTTCCTATGCGACGCCAGAAATCAACATTCCCTGCCCGGATTCAAGCAAATTTGCCGTGGTAGAGCAGGTCAAGGCCCACTTCCGCAAACTCTATGACACCATAGAACTTGACGGCGCCCGGGTAAATTTCCCCTACGGCTGGGGACTTGTCCGGGCATCCAATACGCAACCGGTTCTGGTCACCCGATTTGAAGCAGACAGCCCGGAACATCTTGCCGCTATCCGGGAAGAAATGGAAAAGCCGCTTCATACGTGGATAGCTGAAGCGACCAGATAACACCAGACGGCTCCCTAAAGCTGAAAACGGCTTTGAGGAGCCGTTCTCTTATGATGCTCGGAACGGCAAAAGGCCACAGCGTTTCATAAGGCCGTTCATGAACTGGCTTCGCAGACAAAAAAACCCTTGTGGCAATCCACAAGGGTCCAATTTTCTGGTCGGGATGGCGCGATTTGAACGCGCGGTCTCTGCGTCCCGAACGCAGCGCTCTACCAGACTGAGCCACATCCCGTTGAAGGTCAGTTCTTTAGCTCATTCTTTTCCGGATGACAAGGCCTTTCTCAGGAACTTTTTTGGCAAAGCAAAAATATCGCATGGCCACTCATTACCTGATATCACAATATCACAGCACTGATGTGCACACACAGAATTTTTGCCTTTGTCACCAGCCTCCCAATAAGGTATCAGACCGATTTTCAACCGTGCGCGAGCACTTCTTCCTTTATGACATTGCCGCCTGACCAGACTAATTCCGTAATCTTTATGGGGTTATTGAAAGACAGGCCGTCCACAAACAGACTTCACCAAAATCAATAGCCTTGCGTCATATCCTGATCTGCTCCTGCCTCCGAGGAATGAAAAAGGGATAATCCCCTAAAAAAGGCAGCCAGATCAGCAAAAGGATCTGTCTTTCCGCGAAGACAGGAAATGAAGAAACTCAGCGCAACCTTCAGTGTATTCCTCAGGCAGAGAGAACAGACTCAAACAGATAGCGTATTACTATTAAAAAAATAGTAACACTGTTAATCCGTTGTTTCTGTTGACACAATCTCTTGTGCTGTATATTGAAAGATTAGCTTGCCGCGCTGAAATGCCCCTTTGTGTCCATGAAATACACACGGGGGCCATTCTTACTCGCGGGAAAGAAAAGTATCATTTACGAAAGCAGGTTACGAGAGGATCGGGACTCGGAGGCATTTCGGCTCCAGAAAAGAACTTCCGCGTGTCCACTCTACAAACACGCGGAGACGACCTTTTCCACAATGTGTCGAATCCGGTGTTTCGCCATGACCTGCGACTAGGAGGCAGGAATGAGTCTTTCAAGACGAGATTTCGTCAAACTGTGTACCGGCACGGTTGCCGGGTTCGGCGTCTCCCAGATGTTCCACCCGCTCGTGCAGGAAGCTCTGGCCCAAACCCTGACCGGAGAACGGCCGCCGGTCTTCTGGGTACAGGGACAGGGCTGCACCGGATGTTCCGTAACGCTTCTGAACAACGTACATCCTGGCATTGCCGATGTACTCCTCAAAGTCATCAGCCTTGATTTTCATCCCACCGTCATGGCTGCGGAAGGTGAACAGGCCTATGACTTCATGCTGGAAAGGGCTTCCAAGTACAAGGGACAGTATTTCTTCGCCGTGGAAGGCGCTGTTCCGGTTGCCTATGACGGCAAATGCTGTGTTATTGCCGAATCCGGGCACAAGGAAATCACCATGTCCGAAGCGACCAAGGAACTTGCTGCCAACGCTGCAGCTGTTCTGGCCATCGGGACCTGTGCCGCCTATGGTGGTATCCCCGCTGCTCACGGCAGTGAAACCGGCGCACTGGGCGTTTCCGAATTCCTCAAGAAAAACAAGATTACGACCCCTGTAATCAATATCCCCGGTTGCCCCCCTCACCCCGACTGGATTGTGGGGACCATCGTACTCGGACTTCAGGCCGTGGCCACCAACACACTTGATCTCCTTGTTTCCCAGGGGCTCGACATGACCGGACGTCCCAAGGCGTTCTTCGGCCGCAACGTCCATATGAACTGCCCCCATCTGGCCGAGTTCGAAGCTGGCAAGATGGTTAAATCCATGTCCGACAAGGATGGCTGCCGCTTCTCCGTGGGCTGCAAGGGTCCCAAGAGCAGCTGTGATTCCTTCGAACGGAAATGGAACAACGGTGTCAACTGGTGTGTCAATAATGCCACCTGTATTGGATGCACGTCCTACAATTTCCCGGACGGCAAGTCACCTTTCTACGTCAACTAGACGAACTTGCCAGATCGCCGCGCACCAGCGCAGCGGATGCGCCAGGCCTGAGGCAGGCGCAATCAAACACTGGAGAGGGATTCATCCCCATCCGATTTTGAGGAGCCGTTATTATGGCAGAAGCTGTCAAGAATAAAACCACCATTGCTATCGATCCGGTGACCCGTATCGAGGGACACCTCAAGGTCGAAGTTGTCGTGGAAAACGGAAAAGTTGTCGATGCAAAGCTCACCGGTGGCATGTACCGTGGCTTTGAATCCATCCTGAGAGGCCGTCATCCTCGGGACGCCGCACAGATTGTACAGCGTATCTGTGGTGTGTGTCCTACGGCCCATGCAACGGCATCCAGTATGAGTACGGATATGGCCTGTGGCACAAAGGTTCCGCCCAACGGCCGCATTACCCGTAACCTGATTCTGGGCGCCAACTATCTGCAGTCCCACCTGCTGCATTTCTATCATCTGGCTGGCCAGGATTTTATCAAGGGACCCGATACGGCTCCCTTCACCCCTCGCTATGCGCAGCCGGATCTTCGTCTTCCCGCTGCCATCAATGCCGAAGGTGTCGACCAGTATATTGAAGCCCTTGAAGTCCGCGCCATCTGTCACGAGATGGTTGCCCTCTTCGGTGGCCGTGCCCCGCATGTCCACGGTATCCTTGCCGGTGGTGCTGCGGAAATTCCGTCCAAGGAAAAGCTCGTCGAATACGCTGCGCGCTTCAAAAAGGTTCGCAAGTTCGTCGAAGAAAAATATCTCCCTGTCGTCTACCTCATTGGCAGCCAGTACAAGGATCTCGGGACGTTTGGTCAGGGATATCGCAGCGCCCTGTGCGTAGGCGTATTCCCGCTTAACGACTCCATGAACGACTTCGTGTTCAAGCCTGGTGTCTATGTCAACGGGAAGGATGTTCCCTTTGACATGAAAAAGGTTTCCGAAGACGTCAAGTATTCCTGGTTTGCCGACTCCACTTCCGGGCAGGCTTTCACCAAGGCACACAACGTGCTTGATATGGACAAGCCCGAAGCCTACAGCTTCGTCAAGGCTCCCCTTTATGACGGCAAGCCCCTTGAAGTGGGCCCGCTCGCCCGTATGTGGGTCAACAACAAGCCCATTTCCCCCATCGGCCGCGAACTGTTCAAAAAGTACTTCGATCTCGATGTCGTCAACTTCCGCGACATGGGTGAAGATCTTGCCTTCTCCCTGCTCGGCCGTCATATCGCCCGTGCGGAAGAAACCTATCACATGCTCGGCGTTACCGAAGGCTTCCTGAAGCAGGTCCATGCCGGAGAGGAAACCTTCTCCACACCTGTCATTCCTGACAAGGGTGAAGGTTATGGCTTTACGGAAGCGCCTCGCGGTTCCCTCCTGCACTACATGCAGATCAAGGGTGGAAAGATCGAAAACTATCAGATCATTTCGGCAACCCTCTGGAACTGTGGTCCCCGTAACGACAAGGGGATGCGCGGCGCCATGGAAGAAGCCTTGATCGGCACTCCCGTGGACAACATTGAAAGTCCTGTCAACGTTGCTAGGCTCATCCGAGCCTTTGACCCGTGACTGGGTTGTGCCGTGCACGTGCTGCACGCAGAAACCGGTAAGGTCGCGGTTATCAATATCGACTAGCCATTCTAACGGAAGATAGAATCTTTCGTTATTGGATCATGAAAAAGGGACCGAGTTCGGTCCCTTTTCTCTTACCATTTCGACAAAATTCCCGTGAAAAACTCTGTCATCCCATAGGGCTCTCTGCCTGCCGGCATACAGCTTCTGGGAGTCGAAAACTTCTGTTTCACTCCGCATGAGAAGGCACCTGGGCATCAGATATTCCACTCGAAAACTTCTCGCCCGTAAGAAACAGCCCCGCTATCCGCTCCCAACGGCAAAGCATACCAGTCTTCTTCCGCACAGGAGCCTTTCCATAGCAAAGGCTTGTGATATGGTACGGTGCTGAAGTCGACTGCCATTCCCATTTATTTTCCTCCATTGTCCACAATATCTGACAGGCCCAAAAATCTTGGCATGCTCATGTGCATGATCCCGATAAAATAAAAAAACAGACCATTATCCTTTTGAATAATGGTCTGTTTCGGACTTCTCACTCATCTGGCGGAGGGGGAGGGATTTGAACCCCCGGACGCCTCACGACGTCAACGGTTTTCAAGACCGC
>CAMLXE010000070.1 GCA_946490455.1 uncultured Desulfovibrio sp.
ACTCCGGAAATGGTAGAGAAGATGCGCTGGCTGATTGGCAGCGCCAATGTCATTACTCCGAACTTTACCGAAGTGACGTTGCTTCTTGGAGAAGCCTACCGTCCTGAAGTGGACGTTCCCACGATCCAGAACTGGCTGCGTCGGCTTGCAGATGCCGGGCCAGCCATTGTAGCGGCCACCAGTGTTCCCCTGCTGGAAGACGGCCGTCCACGGAACAAGGACAATACGGCCGTTGTCGCCTACGAACGCCATGAAAACCGATTCTGGAAAATTGACTGTTCGTACATCCCAGCACACTATCCAGGCACAGGTGACACCTTCGCGAGCGTTCTGACTGGAGGTCTTCTGCTGGGCGATACACTCTCTCTCGCTCTGGACAGGGCCGTCCAGTTCGTCACTCTGGGCATTCGTGCAACCTTTGGCCATGGTCTGCCCACTCGAGAAGGAATTCTTCTGGAACGAATTCTTGATACGCTACGAATACCTGTAACAGTCTGTCGCTGTGATATCATGCCCAATGTCGGATAATTCCGACAGCAAGCTGTCTCAAGGAATCCATATGACAACAAGCTCCTTCAACAGTGTTTCTCCGGACCGGCAACAGGAAACATCCCAGTTGCCCATAGGGGTCTTTGACTCCGGCGTGGGAGGTCTGACTGTACTTCGCGCCATGCTGCAACGCATGCCTGGAGAAGACTATCTCTATCTTGGGGATACGGCACGTTTGCCCTATGGCTCAAAAAGCCGTGAAACCATCGTACGATACAGTCTGCAAACCACAACAAGGCTCGTGGAGCTGGGGATCAAGGTTCTGGTTATCGCCTGCAACACAGCGACTGCAGCGGCTCTTCCTGCTCTGCGGGAGACCTTTCCGAACATTCCGATTATCGGCGTTGTGGAACCTGGAGCTCAGGCAGCCTGTCAGGCTTCTCCATCAGGACGCATCGCCGTCATTGCCACACCATCCACCATTAACGGCGGGGCCTACCAAAATGCCATTCTCCGCCGCCGCCCGCAGGCTTCAGTCAGAAGTCTCGCCTGCCCACTGTTTGTGCCGCTTGCCGAAGAGGGCTGGTTTGATGGACCGATAGTGGAAAGCATTGCGAAACGCTATCTTTCGCCACTTTTTTCAGATGACAATCCCCCGGATTGCCTTGTCCTTGGCTGTACGCACTATCCCATGCTGGCTTCGGCCATTCGTACGGTCATTGGTCCCGATCCGGTCATGGTTGACTCGGCAGCAACCACGGCTGAAGCAGTGCAGAGCAGTCTTGACAGCAAAAATATGGCCCACCCGCAGCAACAGGATCGCACTGGCGTCATCCGCTTCTTTACGACTGACGACAAGGGGAAATTTGCCAGAACAGGCAGTCTCTTCCTCGGCATGACCATTCCGGAAGACAATGTTCAGCTTGTGGATCTGTAGAACTGCACGCGAAGTTCCTCTCTTCGAAAGATCAAGGTGAAATTCTTTCGATTGTGTTCAAAAAAAGGACTTGTACAATGAGTTATGCACCTATTCCCATGGTTCCCGGCCCGGTTTCCCTGCACCCTGATGTCATTGCGGCTCTGGCTCAGGACTACGGGTCCGGTCAGGTTGAATCCGACTTCATGAATCTCTATGACGCCACCAGCCGTGACATTGCACGGCTGATGGGTACCAATAACGATGTGGTTCTGATGACGGGAGAAGGGATGCTTGCCCTCTGGGGAGCACTGAAAAGCTGCCTCAGGCCTGGAGATCCTGTAGTCAGCGTAGGTACCGGCGTTTTTGGAGATGGTATTGGGGAAATGGCCGAAAGTTTTGGCTGCAAGGTTGAAAAGGTATCCCTGCCCTACAATTCGACCATCGACGACCTGTCCCGTGTAGAAGAGGCCATCCGTCGTGTACGGCCTGTCATGCTTACTGCGGTCCATTGCGAAACTCCCTCCGGGACGCTGAATCCTCTGGCCGCACTGGGAAAGCTCAAACAGGACATGCATGTTCCACTTTTTTATATGGATTGTGTTGCAAGCCTTGGTGGAGCGCCTGTGGAAGCTGATGCCTGGCATGTGGACCTTGCCCTTGGAGGCTCCCAGAAATGCCTGTCCTGCCCGCCCAGCATGAGCATGGCCGGTGTCAGTGAAATGGCCTGGGAGCGCATGAAGGAAGTCAACTATCAGGGATATGACGCCATTCTTCCCTTCAAGACCGTAAGAACAGACGGACGCTGCCCCTATACGCCGTCCTGGCATGGCATTGCTGCGCTCCACGCAGGGGCCAGAGTGCTTTTCAAGGAAGGTCTGAACAATGTCTTCAAGAGACATGAAGCTGTAGCAGCCCAATGTCGTACCGGTCTGGCAGAGCTTGGCATTCCATTGTGGACAGCGCCAAATGCCGTCAATGCACCTACAGTAACGGCGGCCATGATTCCCTCAGGCTATACTTGGCCCCAGTGGAAGGAAGCGCTCCGGCGTCATGGACTTGTCTGCACCGGCAGTTTTGGCCCCATGGCCAACAAGGTGTTTCGACTGGGACATATGGGAACCCAGGCCCAGCCCTATCTGATGGAGCAGGCCCTTGATGCCATCTCCCGCACGCTTCATGCAGCAGCCTGACTCTGACTGAAATCCCGTGAGGTAACGGAGCCGGAAGCGTACCGGCTCCGCTCCCCGATTCACCATATTGCTTTTGATTCAGGCAAAAAATTGCAAGGGGTACCCGGATACGCCATGCGCCGCAGCTCCAGCAACCCCCGTACCTTTTCTTCTCTTCAACCCCTGCTCTTCTGGGAAACAGGCATTCTGCTCTTCGCGTCAGGAATCCTCGGTGTCTGCTTTCCAGTTTCTGCACTTGTCGTCACAGGACTCATCTGTCTGGTCGACAGCAGAATCCGTAAGCCGGCCTGTCTGCTCTTTGCCATAACATGTCTTGGAGTGGGCTTCCTGTATGGCCAGCTATCACGTCCTTCATCACCACCGAATCCCCCAGACTGGCTTGCTGAAAAGCTGGAACGCCCCAAAAAGCGAGCGCTGCGTGTAACAGGCACGGTCGTTGACATAAAAGGCCTTCCGGATCAACGAATACGCATCCTGCTCAAGGAGGTCCGTCCCGAAGTTCCTTCCGCACAGCAGGGACCGATTCCCGCATCATCCCGATCGAAAGATGTCACGGCTCTTCCGGGACTGCTGGCATGGACATGGGAACAGCCCTCACTGCGGCCTCTCCCCGGCCAAAAGGTGACGGCAACATTGACCATACGGCCTGTCCGGGGATTCCATAATGGAGACGGTAACGGCAGTGAAGATTACTGGTTCAGGCAAGGGGTCTATTTCCAGAGCTGGAGTCGGGGAGAAAACGCTCTCGCCACCATTTCCGGCAAGCCCAGTTACGGTGCTGCCCTGCGCGAACATCTTCGCCTGCTGGTACTTGAAGTTCTCGGCCCCAAACCGGATTTTCAACACGAACTGCGGAAAGAGTCCCCAGACTCACAAGGGTGGAGCATTATTCCAGCTCTCCTCTTTGGTGACCGTTTCTTTCTAACTACTGCGGATATGGAACGGATTCAGGCAGCGGGTCTCGGGCACAGTCTGGCTCTTTCAGGACAGCATCTGGCCGTAACAGGCCTGATTGCCCTCATGATTGTAACGCTTATTCGCCTTGTTCGTCCGTCCATCTTTCTCCGTATCCCGGCCTATGCCCTGACCGGACTGCTCGCGCTTCCCCCTGCAGCCTTCTATCTCTGGCTGGGAAACGCGCCCCCATCACTGGTCAGAGCAGCTATCATGCTGCTTGTCTGGTGTCTTTTCCGCTGCCTGCCATCCTGTTTCCCATGGTGCTCTTCAGGCCCGCGCAGGCCACTGGCCTTCCCCGATGCGCTGCTCCTTGCCCTGCTGTGCATGCTCATCATGGATCCAAACATGATTCATGATACAGGGGCACAGCTTTCCTTTGCCGCCGTCGCCGGAATCACACTTTGCTCGCCACTTCTGGCGTATGGCAGAGCCTATGGAACCCTTTCCAGTTCGCTGCATCTCACCAGCAGTTCAGGCGGCAGGAAGATCTGCCGGACTCTCTTACGATTTTTCCTGCTTACCCTGGGCTGTTCCATTGCCGCGCAGCTTGCCACTCTCCCTCTTGTCCTTCACATATTCGGCTATACGACACTCTGGTTTCCGCTCAATCTTCTTTGGCTGCCCATGCTGGGATTTTTCGTCCTGCCGGTTGCCTTTCTTGGTCTGGCCTGTCTTGGTCCGGGGGCGGTGGATGCGGGAAGCCTTCTGCTGCAACTTGCCGTTATTCCCTGTGATCTGTTGCTGGACGGACTTGTCTGGCTTCAGAATCATGCAGGCATGGCAGCACTATGGCTTCCCCGGCCCCATTGGATGGCTCTGCCCGGTTTTGCGGCAATACTTGTTGCACTGGCACTGCTTCCCGGGCGTAATCACCTCCCGACCGCCGGGAAACGGCTACTCATGGCCGGCAGCTTTCTTTTGCTTTTTGGTCCCCTGCTCCATGTGTACAGTCAGCAGGACAAAGATACTACGCTCAAGGTGCTGGATGTAGGGCAGGCTCAATCCATCCTGCTGGAATGGGCAAAACAGGATGGACGAGGCAGAGCCCTTGTGGACGGAGGTGGCTTCTTCTCCAACAGGTTTGACAGCGGCCGTGATATCATTGCTCCCCTGCTTTCCCGAAATCATCCGTTGACACTGGACTTCATCGTTCTGAGTCACCCTGATCGGGATCATCTGCGAGGTCTGCTCTTCCTTACGGAACACCTTTCTCCCAAAGCCGCCTATACATCCATCCTGGAGTCCGTTGATATTCCAGCGAAATCCAGACAGAATACCCCACGCCCAAAATCAGGACCGTTCATATCAGGAAGTCATCCGCCTGACAAAGAAACTCTGATTCTGGAGTTTGTCTCCATTCTTGCACGACAGAATATTCCCCGGCATACTCCAACGACCGGTACGGCTATCCGGCTGTCCGACAGTCTGTGGCTGGAAACATTGGCACCACCTCCCGGAACGCTGCCAACCGGGAATAATGGACTTGTCCTGCGTCTTGTTTACCGGGGGAAAGGACTGGCACTTCTGCCGGGAGATGCCGGTGCTTCCTATCTGAGAGCCTTGCTGCGTCAGCATGTCGATCTGTCGGCTGAGATTCTTGTTCTCCCGCACCACGGCTCCAAAGGGAGCCTGGTACCAGCCTTTCTGGATGCCGTTTCCCCCAAGGCAGCTCTGGTCAGCTCCGGGGCATTCAATGCCTTTGGGCATCCTGCTCAGGCTGTTCGCGAGGCACTTGAAGAACGCGATATTCCCCTGTACATCACGGGCGAACAAGGTGCGCTCACTGTCCGTTGGGATCAGAACGGGCATCTGAAGAGCCTTTCGGAGGCTTCAGGAACCTTGCTTGAATCAGCGAACTGACTTGCCAGCAACAATTATATGATCTTGCATAGCATCTGATACTCCAGGGAGCTTATGCGGTTCCCGCTACAACGCCATCCTACCTGACAGGATATTTCCACATGAAATTGACTACGACACAGAAAATGGGATTTGCCGCCCTTATTATGGCTGGAAGTGTCTTCCTTTCCCGTCTGATGGGACTGATCCGTGACAAGGTTGTCTCATGGCAGTTTGGAGCGGGAGCCGAATCCGATATCTACTTTGCAGCCTTTGTCGTGCCAGACTTTCTGAATCACCTTCTGGCTGGCGGCTATATTTCCATTACGCTGATTCCTCTGCTCTCAAAACGCTTTGAGGAAGATCCTGAAGATGGGTGGAGATTCTTTTCCTGTGTGTTCTGGTGGACATCCCTCTGCATAGGTGTGCTGACCCTTGTTGCCTGGATTTTTGCTCCAGAACTGGCCAGACTGGTTGCTCCGGGCTTTGGTCCGGCAGAAAGCGCCCGCCTGAGCACATTTCTTCGTATCATCCTGCCTGCTCAGGTCTTTTTTCTGCCGGGAGCCTGCGTTTCGGCCATTCTCTATATTCGCAAGCAGTTCTTTGCCCCCGCACTCACGCCACTTGTCTATAATGGCTGCATTATTGCCGGCGGTCTGCTGGTTCCGGGACGCGGCATGGAAGGCTTCTGCTGGGGCGTTCTTGTCGGTGCTGCGCTCGGAGCCTTCATCCTTCCGGTCATGGCAGCACGCTCCGGGATGCATGGAAGTCAGGCCAGTACACAGGCTGGGCTGCGCATTCTTCCCGTATTACGTCATCCCCTTCTCAAGCGTCTGCTGCTTCTGGCCCTGCCGCTCATGCTCGGACTCTCCGTTGTTGTCATGGATGAACAGTTTGTACGCATATTTGGCTCTCTCGCAGGTGAAGGTGCCGTCAGTCTGCTCAGTTATGCCCGCCGGATCATGCTTGTCCCTGTCGGGGTCGTAGCTCAGGCCGCAGGAGTAGCCTCCTTCCCCTTCCTTGCTGCACTGGCAGCCAGAGGTGACGAACCCGGCTTCAATACGACTCTTGGTTCAGCGCTCAGAGGCAGCCTGCTCGTTGTTCTGCCACTTACAGCCTACATGATCGTGGCAGCCCTGCCCACACTTGGCTTCATCTTTCAGGGAGGGCAGTTCTCTCCGGAAGAAACCATTGCGGCAACCCCCCTGCTGCAGCTTTTGCTGCTGTCTGTTCCCTTCTGGGTCATTCAGCAGGTCATTGGACGCGCCTTCTATGCAAGACAGGACACCCTGACCCCGGCTCTCGTGGGTACCATTGCCACCATTGCTGCCGTTCCCTTCTATCCCCCGCTTATCCGGATGCTCGGTGCTACCGGTGTGGCCCTGCTCACCACGGTCTGTCTGTTTGTCTATACGCTCGCGCTCAGCCTTGTCTGGGTACGCAAGCATGGTTCGGCAGCCTTTGCCGGAACGGGTACGCTTGCTCTGAAAACAATCCTGCTCTGCCTTCCGGGAACAGCTCTGGCCTTCCTTGCTGTCAACAGACTGCCCCTCATCCTGCCTGAGCTTTTTCCCTCTCTCTTCAGCTACCTGCACGAAGCATTGCGGCATGCCGTCACTCTTGCCTGCTCATCCATTGCCTTTGCCATTCCCTATCTTGTTCTTGCCCGTCTGTTCATGCCCGAAGCCCTGAATCTGCGCAAACGCCGTCCTTCCACTGGGGCCTGAAATATGACCGTTCCAGGAGTACAATCACAAAAATATCCCACAGGAGATAATAAAAGACGGCCGTTCCGGGCAGAAGACAAACTATTCCTCCGCACTGACTCCCGGCAAAGACGTTCAGATATAACGCTGTCGGATCAGGCAGCAAGACGACATCCCTGCAGAATACTTTTCAAAACAAGATGCCAGCTGCTGCCAACGACCGCGGGAATGTCCTCAAAAAAATCCGGGATGAAAAATCACCCCGGACCCAGAGAGAGCTGTCTTCTATACTCCGCCGTATGACGCCTTATGGCAGCCACACAGCGCGATCGCCCATTCTTCTGCTGGAAAACATGATCGCAGAAGGAAATGCCTCCATGCTATTCTGCCACATACCCCTGAGCTTCAGCCAATCCAAGAATGGTATTCGCGTAAATATTGATCCGATTGTAACTCTTGAGAATCTGCTGCTGACGATCTCGCTTGAGTCCCGGCTTCCATCCGTGCTTCTTCAGATAATTGGACAAGCTTGCCACAGCATCCGGTACCGTAAACAGATTGACAATCCCATCCCCATCACCATCAGCGCCATAATATTCAATATTCGAAGGCATGAACTGGCACAGTCCCACGGCACCATAAATGGAGCCTGGCATGGTCATGGGATCAATTCCCGACGAACGAACATTTTTCAGCAGAGCAACCAGCTCCTTGTAGGCCCAGTCTGACCGCTGCACCATTCGAGAACGAATCCAGTCCATCCTTGTATCAGCGTTGGGCAGCGTTGCAATCACATCTGCAATCTGTTCGGGTTCACGAGAGGCAGCCATGCTTGCCAGCATATAAAAAGCCTTTCCCTTTCCAAGGAATGTTCCCAGACGTGTTTCCACAAACAGGAGAGAAACAGCTATTTCTTTAGGCACTCCAAAGGTGTTTTCTGCGTACTCGAAGGCTGCTCTGTTGGCGGCAATGAAATCCTGACATTTTTTGACATTTCCAGCAGTAATTACCCCTGGATAAACCGATGGCCGGGATTTGGCCGGTCTGGT
>CAMLXE010000071.1 GCA_946490455.1 uncultured Desulfovibrio sp.
CTCCTGGTCTGGAACGTCCCTTCTTTGCCATTGACCAGCTGCATGCCTATATCGGTCGGGAACTGGATGTGGTTCTCGGTGCGCCGCTGGATACCTGGCCCGGTCGCAAAAAATTCTCCGGAATCCTCGCCCGCGTGGACAATGACACCTTTGTTCTCGACGTGCCGCCGGCTGGACGACTTGCCCACGAGCCTGAACAGGCCATCATTCCCTGGCAGCAGGTACGCAAGGCTCGCCTCATTCACCATTTTTCCGAACCGCAAAAGCCCGGCAAGAGCAAAGAAACTCACGATTCCAGGAATACTAGCGGAGGCGCTGCATGAATTTGGAACTGAAAAAGGCCATCGAACAAATCAGCAAAGACAAGGGACTTGACCGTGACATGCTCGTGGCAACCCTTGAAGATGCTGTTCGGACTTCGGTGGTCCGAAAGTACGGAGAAAATATCGACGTCGAAGTCAGCTATAATGACGACACCGGTGACATTCAGGTGCACCAGTTCAAGATCGTCGTTGAAGACGTGACTGACCCTGATACCGAAATTGCCATTGACAAGGCACGTGAACTTGATCCCTCCGTACAGCTTGACGATGAAATCGGTTTTCCGCTCAAGGTAACTGATCTTGGACGTATCGCGGCGCAGTCGGCCAAGCAGGTCATCATCCAGCGCATGCGTGATGCCGAACAGGAACTGATCTACGAAGAATTCAAGGATCGTGTAGGCGAAATCTGCAGCGGTATCATTCAGCGCCGGGACAAGGGAGGCTGGATCATCAACCTCGGTCGTACCGAAGCCATCCTTCCCAAGGAAGAACAGATTCCTCGCGAACATTACAAGCGCGGCGATCGCGTTCAGGCGCTTCTTATCGAGGTCAAGAAGGAAGGTCGCGGTCCGCAGATTGTCATTTCGCGTGCGCACCGCGACTACACGGCTGCCCTCTTCCGCCGTGAAGTTCCGGAAGTGGATGACGGCACCGTACAGATCATGGGGGTGGCCAGAGATCCTGGCAGCCGCGCCAAGGTAGCTGTTCTTTCCCGTGAACGGGATGTGGATCCGGTAGGTGCCTGCGTAGGTGTACGCGGTTCGCGTATCCAGAATATCGTGCAGGAACTCCACGGTGAACGCATCGACATCGTGGTCTGGAGTCCTGAAATTTCCACATACGCCCGTAATGCTCTGGCTCCCGCCACCATTTCGCGCATTGTGGTCGATGAGGCAGAAAACCTCCTCGAAGTCACCGTTCCCGATGATCAGCTGACCAGTGCCATCGGACGCAAGGGACAAAACGTCAAACTGGCGGCCAAGCTGCTGGGATGGAAAATCGATATTTTCACCGAAACCCGCTACAACGAGACCAATGCTATCGGACGTGGTATCGAACAGGTTGCCAGTGTGGCCGAAATTTCCGTGGACAGTCTGGTTGAAGCAGGCTTCAACACTCTGGAAAAGATCCAGGAAGCCACTGACGAAGAATTGGCGAGCAGACTGAGCATCTCGGAAAATCGAATCAACGACTTGCGCGCGGCCATCAACTTCCTGAGTCCGGTGGTAACGGGTTCCGAGACGGAACAGGCAGACGGCACGGCGGACGCAGATACAGACGCGTCCAAGGAAAGCGAATAGTATGGACCGGGGGCATGTGCCTACCCGAATGTGCGTCATCTGCAGACGACGCATGCCCAAACAGGAGCTCGTGCGCCATGTTCTGTCCCCGCATGGGGGGGAACTTCTGGCCGATGAGAGCCAAACCCAGCCCGGACGCGGCTGGTATGTATGCTCGGAAACGGCCTGCCGGGAAAAATTCCGGCGGTTCCGCACAGGCGGGCGGAAGCGTAAGGGAGAATAGTGCATGACTGATGAAAAGACCAAGGTGAAAGACCTGGCGACGGAACTTCACGTTGCAGCAAAGGATGTGATGCAGGCAATGAAGGACCTCGACATCCCGGTCCGTAATGCCTCGACCGTCATTGGTAGCGACGATCTGTCCAGAATCAAGGAACATCTTAAGAATGCCGAAAGTGCGGACCACAAGGAGTCCCAGCCCGGCGTCATTGTCCGTCGCCGCCAGCGGCCCGCACCTCAGGTGGAAGTCGCGAAGAATGAACATCCGGTACAGGAAGAAAAGGCTTCCGAAACGGCCGCACCGGCTGCAACCGGCGCCCGTATCGTGAGCAGACCCGGTGATGAAAGCACTCGTCCGGCAGAAATGTCGGACTCTCGGGAAGAGACGACCAAATCAATCGAAAGCATACAGTCGCCTGCCACTTCTGAAGCAGGAGAAGACAAAAATCGCCAGTCTCGCGACCGTTCCCGCAAACGTCTGCGTGAAGCGGCCCCCGTTGCCAAGGTTATCAGCCGTCCTCAGGATCAGGCTGCCGCTGCAGCCAAGGCTGCAGAAGAAGCCGCTGCAAAGGCTGCAGAAGAAGCACGCCTGAAGGCCGAAGCCGAAGCGAAGGCTGCTGCTGCAAAGGCTCAGCAGGCAGAAAAGGCAGACCGTCCCCGCAAGGTTCAGCCCGCGGCCTCAGCCCGTCCGGAAGGTTCCTCTGCACCGAGTCTGCTGCCCCCTGTTTCCGAATCGCCACGAGCTTCCTCTGAAAATGAAGAGGAAGGCGACGACAACCGGCATGAACGGCGCAGGAAGCGTCAGCCCGAGTCGGCATCTCCTCAGGTCCGCATCATTTCCCGACCGGATCCTGCTGCAGCCGCATCGCGTTCACGCGAAGCCGGAACCGCAACCGGCGACAGCCGTGACAATCGCCGCTCCGCACAGCGCCCAGACCGTTCCGATCGCCAGGATCGCTCCGATCGTTCTGACCGTTCCGATCGCTCCCGTTCCGGTGGTTTCCAGAATCAGCCCCGTTCCGGCGGCAACTATCAGACACCCCGTTCTGGCTCTGCGTCAGCCGCCATGCCCGGAGGATTCAACGGAGCAATGCCTGCCAACCCCGAACGTGAAGGTCAGAGCAAGAAGAAGCGGAACAAGGGTTCCCGCCGTGGACCGGATTTCCAGGAAACCTCATTTATGGGGCGTCGTCATGACGATGATGACGAAATGCCACGTCAGCGGAGCGTTCGCAGACGCCCCAAGGCGCGTACGGCGGCACCCCAGCAGGCAACTCAGCCAATCAAGGCAGCCAAGCGCAAGATCCGGATTGAAGAATCCATTCGTGTGGCCGATACGGCTCACCAGATGGGTCTGAAGTCCAACGAAATTATCAAGGTTCTGTTCAATCTCGGCGTCATGGCCACCATCAACAACGCGCTGGATATCGATACGGCCAGCGTGGTTGCCTCGGAATTCGGCTATGAAGTTGAAAAGGTGGGGTTTGCTGAAGAAGATTACCTGGCCGAGATCAAAACGCCTGATAAGCCCGAACAGCTTAAGCTGCGTCCTCCTGTTGTCACCATCATGGGTCATGTTGACCACGGCAAGACATCCCTGCTGGATGCTATCCGCAAAACCAATGTTACCAGTGGCGAAGCAGGCGGCATCACGCAGCATATCGGTGCCTATCACGTCAAGACCAAGCGCGGCGAAATTGTCTTCCTTGACACCCCCGGTCACGAAGCCTTTACGGCCATGCGTGCTCGTGGTGCACAGGTAACCGATATCGTTGTTCTTGTTGTTGCTGCCGACGACGGCGTCATGGAACAGACCCGCGAAGCCATAAACCACTCCCGGGCTGCAGGCGTCCCGATCATGGTGGCTGTCAACAAGATGGACAAACCCACCGCCAA
The DNA here is from genome assembly GCA_946490455.1 of uncultured Desulfovibrio sp. GTDB lineage: Bacteria > Desulfobacterota > Desulfovibrionia > Desulfovibrionales > Desulfovibrionaceae > Bilophila. Next base: position 3,740 of record CAMLXE010000071.1, read on the forward strand.
TCCGGACCGGGTTCTGCAGGAACTGGCCTCTCTTGGCCTTGTTCCCGAAGAATGGGGTGGAGATACAGTCGTATGTAAGGTTTCTGCCAAGACCCGCGAAGGCCTGGATGAAATGCTCGAAATGCTGGCCCTCCAGGCTGACATTCTCGAACTGAAGGCAAACCCGGACAAGCCGGCTCGTGGTCACATTGTAGAAGCCAAGCTCGACAAGGGTCGTGGACCTGTAGCCACCGTTCTCATTCAGGAAGGCACACTGCATCAGGGCGATACGTTCGTCTGTGGTGTTTTCAGCGGACGTGTGCGCGCCATGTTCAATGATCAGGGCCGCAAGGTGAAAGAAGCCGGTCCTTCCATTCCTGTGGAAGTACAGGGCTTTGACGGTGTTCCCGAAGCAGGTGAAGAATTTATCTGCCTTGAAGACGAAAAGCTGGCTCGCCGTATTGCCGAAAGCCGTGCCATCAAGCAGCGTGAAAAGGAACTGGCCAAACAGTCGCGCGTAACCCTCGAAACCTTCCTCTCCCGGAAGGCGGACGATCAGGAAGCGCTCACGCTTAACCTTGTGGTCAAGTCTGACGTTCAGGGTTCGCTTGAAGCCATCATTGATGCCTTGCACAAGCAAAGCACCGACAAGGTACGCCTCAACATCATTCATGGCGGTACCGGTGCCATTACGGAATCCGACATTCTTCTGGCTTCCGCATCCGATGCTATCGTCATCGGCTTCAATGTCCGTCCCACAGCCAAGGTCAAAGAAGTTGCTGACCATGAAAATGTCGATATCCGTTTCTATGACATCATCTACAAGCTGGTGGACGAAATCAAGAGCGCCATGGCCGGCCTTCTGGCGCCTGTCAGCCGTGAAGTGTACCTGGGACAGGCAGAAGTTCGCGAAATCTTCTCCGTGCCCAAGGTTGGCTCCATTGCTGGCAGCCATGTCACCGATGGCAAGATTACTCGTAATGCCAATGTCCGACTCCTGCGGAATGGCGTTGTGGTCCATAACGGCAAGGTCAGCTCCCTGCGCCGCTTCAAGGACGACGTTCGCGAGGTTCTCAAAGGATATGAATGTGGTATCGGCCTTGAAAACTTCAATGATATCAAGGTAGGCGACGTAATTGAAGCCTTTGAAATGGTTGAAGAAGCCGCCACACTTTAACTGATATGGACGGACCGGGATTCCCCGGTCCCCAGTTCCGGCTGATCTGTCCGGACAAGCGGGTAACCGGGGAGAACCTTGTATCTTCTCCCCGGTTTACCTGTTTTCGGGACAGACGTTTTCCTGCTTTCAGTATGTCTGAGGCATATGCGCTTTCTTTCCCGGCCTTAAGGAACACCAATGATCATAGCTGTTCTTACCGTTGAATATGTCCTGCACGGTAATGATTCCCTCAAAGGGAAACGCCGTGTAGCCAACAGTCTGAAACAGAAGGTTCGCAATACCTTCAATGTGGCCGTCGCTGAATATGGCACTGAGGAATCGCTGACGCATTTGCGACTGATGGTCATTTCACTGAGTAACAGCCAGCAGCACCTGCAATCCCGAATGGACAAATGTCTCGCCATGCTGGAGGCCATTTCTTCCGAAGAAATGGTGGACAGTGAACTTGTTTTTCTCAATGCGGATGAAGGATAGGCCGCATCTTCAGACAACACCACGGGAGAAAAACAGCCCGGAACGATAAAGGAACCAACACCATGCAGCATACGGATCAGCTTTCTCCAGCTCAGGCCATGCTTGCCGTCATTCTTGAGCACGACAATATTGTGATCGCCGCACATGGAAGCCCGGACGGAGACGCCATCGGCGCTACCGGAGCCATGGCTTACCTGCTGAAACAGCTCGGCAAAACCATTGCGCTCTATAATGCCACAGGAATTCCCGAATATCTGGAATGGGTTCCTCTACCGGGACGAGTCTATACCAAACCCTCTCAGCTTCCTTTCCGTCCCGGTCTGATCATTGCTCTGGATTGCGGCGATGTCTGGCGTCTGGGGAAAGAAATGAACGCCGTTTTTGCGGACTATCCTTCCATCAGCATTGACCACCATCTCAGCAATCCCCTGTTTGCTTCCTTAGGGAACTGGGTGGATCCTCATATGGCGGCAACGGGGCAAATGGTGGCAGCCGTAGCGGATGCGGCAAATATTCCCCTTACAGGAGAACTTGCCCAGTGCGTCTATCTTTCTCTCGTCTCCGATACGGGTTCCTTTACTCATGGCAATACCAGCGCAGCAGTTTTTGAACTTGCAGCCAGATTGGTTGCCGGAGGACTCGATGCCGCAGCCATCAGGGAAAAACTTGATAATCAGTGGAGCCTTCCCAAAACCAGACTCTGGGGCAAACTGCTGCAGGAACTTCGTATAGAGTGTGATGGAGAGGTTGCTCTCTGTTCGGTTACCCTCGATGAAATTGCATCCTTTGGCGCTGTACGCGAAGATCTTGAAGGATTTGCCGAACAGATGCGCAGAATCAAAAAAGTCAGAGTTGCCGTACTGATTCGTCAGGATCCGGGCAATCGATACAAACTGAGCATGCGCTCATCCGGCCAGGATGATGTCCGTACCGTGGCTGCTCGGTTCGGAGGCGGTGGACATCTTAATGCGGCTGGAGCCACCATCGACAGCAGCGATATGCAGGGAGTCATCATGCAAACACTGGAAGCCGTTCGTTCCATCAGTCTGAAGCCAGTGGAATCCCTTTAACGAATTGGTCCTAAAAATCTTTCTCCGCTCTCTCCTGCCTTTCCCATAAAAGAAAGGAGAGAGCGCAGAGCCTGCTTCTGACAACTGTGCTGCCAACGGCTCGATGACTCCAGGTCTCCATTTGCTTTCCGCCCCAATGCCCCGCTCTCTTTCCGAGGCTGACACAGAACCGCCGCCATTCTCTCAAAAACAGAAGTGGATTTCGACAAATCCTATATGACAACCTCCCTGATGAACCAGATTCCGTGTCATAAGGTCTGACCTCTTTCAGATTCAGACAGCTTCTGTTTTCCCCCAAAAGAAACATCAAGCGCGCTTCTCTCCTCAATTTTCTTTCAACTTGTCAGTGACCTGCGCAAACAGTGCTTCCTCCCGACCTTCCAGCGGACCTTTTACCTGCTGCCTGCTCCAGATACGATTCTGTCATCTTTCAACTCATTCCTGTACTGCAAGCACGGCAACTCGTTTTTCGAGAGGGCTTGACATTATGGGCAATGATTGTACTCACTGGCCCGGATGGCCTTCACGATGCATCTCGTCTCGTGAAGGCCATCATTTCGGAACTGATACTTCAGTTCGAACAAAAATACTCTGTCGTAGCCGCGGCCTTGAAACAAATACCTGTCGGGGACAGATCCCCGCTTCTTTTCGATCTGTACACAAGGGAACCGGACATGATTGCAAACAGTCAACTGAAGCCAACGCTTATCGGTCTGCTGGCCCCCATGGGATGGGGTATGAGCGTAGGGCTGATTCGCACTATTACGGAATCCTTTGATCTGGCTGCCGGTATGGCCATCCTGAACGGAGTAACCATCATTTTCCTCTTCTTTCTCATGGGATTCCCCAAGTTAAGCCTTTTCCCCCGTAAGTATCTGCTGTGTGGCATTCCTCTGGCCAATCTTTCCACCATTTTTTTCTGTCTCTCCATGTATCTGTCCGACGGCGGAGAGCAAACTGTAGAAGTTGGGATGGTCAACTATCTCTGGCCCTGTATGGTCATTCTATTTGCCATGATATTCAACGGACAAAAGGCACGCTGGTGGGTCATTCCCGGCATGGTGATGAGTTTTGTGGGGGTCATGCTGGTGCTGGGAGGGAAACAGGGAATTGATCTTGAACGTATTCTCTCCCATGTACAGCAAAATCCGGCAAGCTATTTTCTGGCCTTTCTCGGAACACTGGCCTGGGCTGGCTATTCCAATTTGACCAGAGTCTGGTCAAATGGACAGAATCCTACGCTCCTGATCTTTATCGTGGACTTCCTTGTCTTCTGTCTGCTCTGGGCTGCAGGCTATGGAACGCTTTCCCATGTGGCTCCCATGGGCTGGGTCAGTATTGGCGTGGGAGCCATCGTCATGGGTGGAGCCTATGCAGCATGGAGTTATGGAGTCATCAAGGGAAATATCACTCTGCTTGCCATAGCCTCCTATTTTACACCCGTTCTCTCCTGTCTGTTCGCCACCGTCTGGATTGGAGCGCATCTCGACAGTTCTCTCTGGAAGGGAGTTGCCGTCCTTGTTGTCGGTTCACTGCTCTGCTGGAGTGCTACATACTTTCATAAATAAAACTGTACCGTATACCCGTCCGGGCATACGGTACAACACCAATACACACTGAAAAGGCGCATGTTCCCCGGTACCCGAGACTGAAATGATCTGGCCGGCATCCGCCAAAGGA
>CAMLXE010000072.1 GCA_946490455.1 uncultured Desulfovibrio sp.
GAGCTTCCACCCCAGTTCGGCATCACCCTCTGCCGGAGGCTGCCATGCGCAGTTTTCCACGGGAACCTGAGCAGCGACAAGGGGATCGGCAAAGCCGCTCACACCGAGGTTTATGACATTCAATGGGCGGGTCATTATGGATGATGGTTGCGTATTACAAGTCATGGTGAACTCTCTTGTAGATCGGAAATGGGACGGTTTAGGCCATGAGCACAGAAGCAGCAAGGGCTGCGGCCTGAGCATTGCTTTCGCACAGAATGACGCCCTGTGCCTTAAGCTTTGCACACTGCTCCTCAATGCGTTGCGGGTCCTGATCCGTACCGCAGACGGCGGCAATGCAGATGGGAGGATTGGCTGTTGCGGCCTTGCCCTGGGCTATGGCTGCCGCCAGTTCACCTGCCGGGTCTTCGTGAGAGCCATAGCCAAGGACGACATCAAACAGCAGCACGCCACAGGTCGGATCTGCCATTTCCTGCAGGATACGCGTATTGCGCGGGGTCGGATCGATCATGGGATGAGGTCTGCCGCGGGTAAACACATCGTCGCCAAGGTCCACAATGGTGTTGCCGACACTCTTGAAGGGATTTTCCAGAGGCTTGGATGAGCCTGCAGGCGCGTTGGAATGGATATCGCCAAGGCAGCTGCCAAGCAGGCACTGCGTTTCATAGCAGAAGGTCCCGCCGGTATAGAGCGCACGCAGACCGGTTTGCTGCGGGGTGAGGGAAGCCTGGGAACGGATGGCTTTGGCCTGTTCGCGCAGGGCCTCTGCTGCCGGGGAAGAGGTGCCCGGAATGGCGCTGGTGAAGGTCGGGGCCTTGCCTGTTGCAAGGGCCACACTCCGATGAGCGGCTTCTTCCAGTGTGCCCGCAATGCAGAAGCGTGAACGTTCGGATTCGTCAAGTTCGGCGATAAGTGCCGCCGTGTCGGCTCCGAAGAAGTTGACGACAACGGGCTTGCCTGCCGCTGCTGCCGCCTTGAGGATCTTTATGCCCACTTCCCGGGACGGGGGCTTGGAGATGAGCGTGATGACTCTGGTGGCATTGTCTCCGGCGAGAGCGGCAATGCCGGCAAGCATGGTCAGACCGCCCACTTCGGCCGACAGATCATGACCTCCGGTACCAATGGCCTGACTGATGCCTTCGCCCAGGCTGTGAATGAGGCAGCTGACCTGCTGGATTCCTGTTCCGGAGGCGCCGACAATGCCGATGCTGCCGCGTCTGACCGCATTGGCAAAGGCCAGAGGCACGCCATTGATGATGGCCGTACCGCAATCCGGTCCCATGACCAGCAGACCGCGTTCGGTGGCAGCGCGCTTGAGCGCCACTTCCTGCCATACGGGAACGTTGTCGGAAAAGATCATGACATTGAGTCCGGCTCCAATGGCCTTGAGCGCTTCGGCAGCGGCAAAGGTGCCGGGCACCGATATGAGTGCAAAGGAGGCGTCGGCATTTTCGGCTACGGCACAGCGCAGCGAGGTCGGAGGCGGCAGGGCGCTGCTTTCATCCCCCTTGCTTTCTTTGGGCTGGAGGGCCTTGACGGCTTCGTCAAAGGCCGTGTCGAGGATGCTTTCGTCACCCTTGATGGTGACGACGAGGTCGCTCGGCCTGGCTGCTGGGGGTTCCTGCAGCAGGCCACTTTGAATCAGAAGATCCATGTTGGCGGGAGTACCCATGAGTACGGAGGCTTCAACAATGCCTTCACGCTTTGTAAGTTCAGCCGAAATGCGCATGAGCGCGACTGAATCCAGGTAGATATTGTGGAAAATGCGGTATTCGGTTTTCATAGGATTCCTTTTCCGTTGACTGGGTGAAGCATCTATGCCGTCGGTCTTGCGAGAGGGGCTGGTCGGAGAGACTCTGTCGGGGTGAGCGAGTCTCTCCGGACCTTGAGGAGATTGCCCCGTACCTGAAGAGAACCGGGATGATACCTCGCGTGTCACCTGATTCTGACATGCAGGTGTATCAGTAATATTGCTTTTCCTTGGCGTCCTTATCCAGCCATTCCTTCATGAGCTGATGGCAGATGTCTTCATAGGCAAAGACAACGGACTGTCTGTCGCTGCCATGCTTCTCGAAGTCCTCATACATCTTTTTGGCTCCGGGGAAGCCCATTCTGACGTTTTCTTCCTGAGTGACTCCGTAATAGATTCTGGAGATTCCTGCCCAGTAGGTTGCGGCCAGACACTGCGGGCAGGGTTCGCATGTGGTAAAGAGTTCGCAGTCCGAGAGATCGATCCGTCCGAGCTTCTTCGTCGCATTGCGGATGGCGACAATTTCTGCATGGGCAGTTGGATCAAGCGTTTCAAAAACCATGTTGTATCCGCAGGCAACGACCTCGTTGTTCCGCACGATGACAGCGCCAAAGGGGCCACCTGCTCCGGAGTTCATGGCCTTTCGTCCCTCTTCCAGGGCCAGTTCCATGAACTTTTTCTTCTGCTCCAGCTCTTCAGGAGAAATCTGGATCGTATTTCTGACTCTGTGCTGAAATTCTGCGTTCATCTTGTTTCTTCCTTGCTGATGCAGGGAGCCTGTTCCCTCGGAGAGGTCATCAGCTCCAGTCATCTATGGGTTATCGACAATATGAAGAACACAATGATTCTGTCAGGAAAGCAGAAGCGAATCGTCGGCTACGGAGCAATCCCGTGAGATGGCTCCGTAGCTCTCCGACTCAGAAGCTGCTGGTGATTTCCCTGATCACGCTCGCTACGACAGTGCGGACAAGCAGAACCGGCTTCTTGACAATGGCGGCAATCGGCTTGCGCAGGTCTTCCTTGAAGCCAAGACATTCAATGACAACGAGATCGACATGCTGATCCGCCAGACGCTGTGCGCACTTCGTGGCCATTTCAAGGTTGGGCGGCGTCCAGTCCACCACAAGCTGATCTTTGGTCATGCCGAGGGCTTCCAGGTAGGGGAGCCATGAGGCGTACACATGAGGTACCTGCGGTTCGCCGGGGGTGATGACACCGAGCTTCATGGAAGGCTGAAGCAGGCTCTGCACAACACCGCGCAGGAGCAGGTTCGGCTGAACCGTGAGTACCGGGGAGGAGAGCTTGTGGAAGTCGCCGGCACACGAGAAGAAGACAAAGTCTGCCTTGTCCTTTGTACCGGCAAGCAGTTTTTCTACAGGAGCGGTCAGCTTGTTGATGCTGACTGTGGTTACCGTATTGTCATTAAGGCCGGACATCAGCACTCTGTCACCCTTGTCGGGGGCGTAGGGCTGTATGGCTTCGGCTGTCTTTTCAGTTATGACGGAACCGAAGCTCAGTTCCACATCATCACCCCAGATCGCCTGCATGTCGCTGTATCCGTTCGGATCAATCGGTGCAGCAGCAATAACGGCCATACGTTTGGTCATAGCAGATATCTCCTGTTAGAATGTATTTTGCCATGAAAGATGCGGCAAAAGGGATTTCTGGGAATGGAACCTGCGTGCAGGTTCTCTCATCTGTCTTCAATCACTCCGGAAGAATAGACGATCCTTCCATCCACAAGCGTCATTTCAACGCATCCCTTGACGTTCCAGCCGTCATAGGGCGTATTCCGGGAAATTGAAGCAAAGTTTTCGGCCTTGATAACCCATTCTCTGTCCGAGAAGACGCACACGTCAGCAGGTTCTCCAACATTCAGGGTGCCTCCGGAAAGACCGAGCAGCCTGGCCGGTTTGATGGTCAGCTTTTCCAGAAGCCAGGAGTAGGAGAAGCCTCTCTTGTGAATGAATTCGTTGAGCAGCACGGGCAGCATCACTTCAACGCCGATGACGCCGTTCGGTGCCTTGACCAGTTCTGTGGCCTTGTCTTCCGGAGTATGCGGAGCGTGATCCGATACGATGATGTCCACCGTACCGTCTTCAAGACCTTCGATCAGTGCCTCGATGTCGTCTTCTGTCTGCAGGCAGGGAGCCATCTTGGCGTTGGTGCCATAGATGTCTCTGGCGGCCTTTGTCAGCAGCAGGTGATGCGGACAGACTTCGGAGGAGACCGAGAGCCCGTCGGCCTTGGCCTGACGGATCAGCTCAACACTGCGTCTGGTGCTGATGTGCTGGAAGTGGATTCTGCGTCCGCCCACATCTCTGATAAGCTCCAGATCCCTGGCGACAATCGAGCTTTCGGCAGAATGCAGGAAGGCCGTCGGCTCAAACCACTTCATGTGTTCGTCTTCTTCATGGAGCATGACGATCATGTTGTGTTCCTTGGTCTTCATCAGCACCTTATAAAGAACAGTCAGGTCCATCAGGCAGTTTCCGTCATCGGAAAAGATTTCCACGCCAGAGGCAACAAGGTCATCAATGTCACTGAGTTCCTTGCTTATGATCTTCTGGCTCTGGATGCTCGGCGTCAGGCTGGCGACCTGTGTGGCCTTGACCTTGGCTTCCTTTTTCATCCGTTCGGTGATCATCTGATGCACGGCAACGGTGTGTGGAACGGGGATGACGTTTGCCATGGCCACAACATGCGTTACGCCGCCCTTGGCTGCGGCATAGGTATCTGTCGCGATGGTTGCCTTGTAGGAAAGGCCGGGGTCTCTGAGGTGGACATGCGCATCAATAAGCCCGGGAGCAATGATCATCCCCGTGCAGTCAAGAACTCGTTCGGCCTGTGCAGGATCACAGTTTCCGACTTCGGCAATCTTGCCGTCACGAATCAGCACATCACCCTGAAAGTCTCTGCCACAGCTTGGATCAATAACACGTCCGTTTTTCAGCAAAATGTTCATTGTCTAGTCAGCCTTTTTGATTTTGTTCTTTTGGAAATCCGTTCCCCAGAATACGGGCTGCTCCGTCTTTCAGGGAGATTCTCATACCCTGGGGAACGTTGTCGTTCGCTGCCTGCAAGAGTCATGCAGCAAGGGTTGCACATGCTCGATCACTAGAATCCATAGACAAGGGAAACAAGGGGATAGCCTATGCAGACCAGAATGATCAGACCGACGAGCACCGCGCTGAAGCCGGCCTTGAAGGATCTGGTCATGCCGATCCATTCGACATTCGAGAACATGATTGCAGCATTTGACGATGCCGCCGGTGTCGCAATGGAGCAGGAGATACCCATGAGGATGAGGATGATGACAGCCATGGGATTGACATGGAGACCCTGACAGATCTGCCAGACAATCGGTACGGCGATGACCACAAGCGTCATGTTGAAGGCAACCTGCGTCGCCAGCATGAAGAGAACGGCGATGCCGATGACGAAGGGAATGACGCTGCTCACATCGATAAAGGATCCGCTCATCACAAGGCCAAACCACTTGGTTATGCCGGCAGCATCACTGCTGAATGCGGCAGCAACCGGCAGAGCGGCGGCGTTCAGCCAGAACAGGTTCCAGCGAATGCCCTTCTGGGCACAGGTTTCAAAGTCAAGTACGGGAGCACCTTCAAAGCGCGAGAAGTTGAGCGCAATGAGTACGATAACAAGAGCGGAAAGGAAGTTTCCCTTGGTGATCATGCCAAGGAAACCACTGGAAGAGGACGGCAGAATGTTGATGAGGAGCAGAACAAGAATAAAGACGACCAGTGCGGCTGCGGCAATCTTTTCCTTCTTGTTGAACGTAAGGGTATCGCGAAGCTACTGCAGATATTCCTGAGAAAGGGACGTCAGCTTGTTGACATCGGGCCTGAAGACGTACTTCATCACGAAGAAGTAGCCCATCAGGAAGGCAAAGCACAGGGGGATGGAAACGCACATGAACTGGACGTAGTTGAAGTCGAATCCTCCGCCGGCGACGCTCTGGAGAGCGCCTGCCGCCATGATGTTGGCGGCCCCCCACGGTTTGGACCCGTAGGACAGACAGGCTGCGAATGCCACGCCGGCGCAGAGATAGGCCGGGTAGGTATCGCCTTCCCGATAGTCAACTTCCTTGAAGATACCGTACAGCAGGTTCCAGATCAGAATGTTGACGGCATTGCCATCCAGCAGGAAACCAACAATGAGGGTCGCCATGAACACCATGAAGGTGAAAAACCAGGGGCGTCCTTCCACGCTTGGCCGGCTCAGGAACCATATTGCAAGCTTCTTGTTGATGCCGCTTCGCTCAAAATAGCCGGTAAATACCAGAATAAGCAGCATGAAGATAACAACCTGGTTACTGAAGGCATTGGAAAACTCAGCCTGAGGAGTGGGGAAATAGCCGCAGACGCCAAGAGCAAAAATGGTCATCATACTCGGCCAGATGAACCCGATGAATGTCCACCCGTAGAGCATGCCGATGAAGATACCCAATACGCTCATCCCCAGTTGAGGTATGGAATCGCTGGGAATGTATCCCATACCAAAAGTGAGGAGCAAGTACACAGCAGTATGTATCCAATAGGACATTGGCGTTTTGCCTGGAGACGCTGTTTCACTCATAGCAACATCCTTGATGAGCATTTTTTCTCTGCGAGAACTTTGAAATTCTTAATGACCTGCCGACAGCATCAGGCTGCCTGGATTGCCGGAATTGTGCAGCAATATTCTAACCCCCTGTAAAACCCATGACTTCCCTCCTTCACAAATGCTTTGATCTGAGCATTTTTTTGTTATTCATTCAACGTGATACGCGTATCTGGCACTTGCGTTATCCTCGTTGAGACTGTGACAAAAAGACACATGAAAAAGTAATAAAAAATGACGATTAGGCAGAAACCATGTCGCTCTTTTTTTATCGCAATAAGTATGCCATAGTATGATAGTATCTAAATAATAGTAATATTAATATGTTATATTAGTTTTAGTGTGTGCTTTCCTTGAAAATCCGTTCAAAAATACACATTTTTTGCCCAAAATTGAACAGCCATTGTTCCATATTTGGACAAGCACGCCTGTCTGAAACCTCTGCCAGGTACCGAACCTCCTTCCGCTGGAGGCGTCTGATCAGCCCGACTGAAGGATACGGACCGGGATATCAAAAGCAGGTATGCTCCAAGCTGAAACAATTTGCTACATATTAATAACATGATAAAAATGGGTAATCCTTATGAATGATTAGAGTCTGGCGTGCGGGTGGACCGCGCGATTCCGCTCCGTATGCCTGTTGACGCCGGACGCAGTTTGGAAGAAGGTTCATTTGTGGGAAGTAGCCGACAGGCCTTGCCTTCCGGGGCAGTACTTCCTTTCTCTGCAACATTTGAAAAATGGAGGCAACTCATGAAAATAGGCAGGCTTTTGCTGCTGGCTCTCGTCTGTGCTCTTGGTGCCTGCGCTCCGTTGCAGCGTGGTTTTGAGGATCAGTCCCTGATTTCTTCGGCCCAGCCTGAGGTCATGCTTTCGGCTCCGGGGCTTCCAGTCCTTGCCGAGGGCAAGACTGCGCCTTTCCTCTACACGGATCGTGGGTATCAGTTTCCGTCAACATTGATTGGCGTTTATGGTACGGATGCCAAATCCCCCATGGCGATTACCGTGTTGAGCATCGTGCCGGATGAACTCTGGGAATGGGATTCGGCCGAGTTCAGTGGGCCTCATGGCGCAAAGACTGAGGGCGTCATGCTGGACGGACAGGCATTTTATGGAACGGTCCGGATTGTGAATGGCGAAAAGGACCCGTTCTCACCGCTCTTTGCCGAAAATGAAGAGCAGTTTGCATCCCTCAACTGGATGGCGCAGCGTTTTGTGCTGCTGGAAAACTTCAGAAGCGCCAAGATCATTCTGGAGTACCGGGAACCGCTGCCGGAATCTCTGGCCGGCGTTACGGAACTGATGCCGTTCAATGAGCAGGTCCGGGCCTTTACGGAGAGGGCTGCCAGGGCCTTCCAGGTCCAGTTCGGTTCCAGTGAAGTCACGTTGCCGCGACCGGCAGAAGCTCCCTACCTGAACTCGCTGAATGGAAAGTATCTGGGCTCTTTCATCGGAAGCATGTCGCCAAAGGAAATCTGGTCTGAACTTGACTAGAGGCTGAAATGCAGGAAGGGGGGGTACAACCTCCCCTTCCTTGTTTTTCCGGATCTGTTTCCGGGAGAGAATGGTGGCCGTTTCTGCGAATGCAGCATGGCTGATCGCGGGAGACATCCCGGAGTCCAGCTCAGGCCCTGCGCTTTCCTCTGTCCCAGTCGTCCTTGCGGACGGCTTCTTCC
>CAMLXE010000073.1 GCA_946490455.1 uncultured Desulfovibrio sp.
AGTGGTCATACGCCTCTGGAAGAGCGCGATGAACTGCTGCGGTATCTGAGCGATGTGGAGCTGCGGACCATGCGGCATACCGGAAAAGCGCAGCAAGGCATCCCGGATGCAACCACATTTATCGAAACGATCCTGCCAAAGCTCCTGCCCCGGGCCAAGGCTGTCCTGTATTTTATCGATGGTGGCGCCAAGGCGGACCAGAAGGCCATTCGCAATGACATGCGCGAGCTGGAAAAGAATCAGCAGATCATTTCCTCCGTTGCCGGCAAGGCAGAAAAGGTGTTCGGAAACAATATCGTTCTGCGTATGGAAATGACGGTGGTGGCGGCCATGCTCAGGGTCTTTCTGGAGACTGGAGCAGATAGCACCACGTTTACCGTACAGAATCCGGCGACACTCGATAGTATCAAAATGCAGCTGAAGGACTGGGGAATCGATCCCAATGAAGGACTGATGGCAGGTATTGTCCCCATGGTTCTTGGCAACATGACGTCAGCACAGGGGGGAATCAATATGGCCCGCCTGCGTCAGGAGAATCGGCAGGTACACCTGGGGTTCGCAGGTAAGGAAGCCCGTAATGAAAGAACTCGGGAACTCCGTGAACAGGGACTTGGACGGATGGCCGCACGAAGGGAAGCGGACAGCATTGTCAGGGGAGACCGGGAACTTGGCGAGGCGTATCGGCGGGAAGGGGTGCGCGGACTGATGGCCGGAGTGTCCCGTCCCGGGCAGGGCTTTGTGTATGACAGGACCCGTGGCGTGGTTCTGGATTCGGGAAGTGTATTCAGCCCGCTTGATTCCAAGCTGATTACCAAGCTTGATGTCCATAGTCCTCTGACTGCAAAACTGGAAGCGCTGCATGGCAACAGTCTGGCTGTAACCAATATGGGTGGTGATACCTATCAGGTTCTGCTCAAGGGGCGTACGGCCGTCAATGTGGCTGCAGCACTGAATATTCCTCTGGCTGCCGGTTTTTCCGCCAAGGTCGGCGCTGGCGGAGGCGGAGAAAAATCCGGAGGTGTCGCGCTGCGCTTTGTCGGCAAGGAACATTGCCGTGCCTTTCTGGAAGCCTTCATGAATTCGGAAACTGGAACAGCCGACAGAACGAGAAATCGGGAACTGTGGCTGAAGGCCGACCAGATTCGGTTCGTTCATGGAAACAGTGTGTCAACCAATGCTTCTTTGGCTGTGAGTCATGCCCTTTTTGCCAGAAAGCTCTCGGCTACCCAATCGCTGGCTGTTACAGGCATGGCTTCCATCGCCCTGTCAGGTAATGTCCGCCAGACACTGGAAAGCAATTCCCATGGAGAGACAGCAATCTTTGAACGTTCGGGAAGTGTACGTGGAGGGCTTGCCTTAAGTACGGGGATGAAAAACAGTACGGATGCCACCCTGAGCAATATCAATCCTCTTGCCAGAGGTACCAATATTGGGTTCGACATCCTCCAGCGTTTCAGGGTTTCGACCGGGGCAAGAGGCCTTATGGGCGATACCTGCATGGAACTGGAATGCGGACGTGGAGAGCATCAGCTTCTGCATCGTCTCCATACGCTTCTGCCCGAAGAGGTTCGCACCAGAATCATGGACAGTCCGGAGCTGTTCGACAAGGTTCAGCGGGCTCTGCATAAGGCTCCTCCGTCTGCCCGGCTTGTGGCGCACTACGAACTCAAGCCCGGCCTGCTGGACGAGCTTCGCAGCCGTTTTATCGAAGCACGTCATGCCGATGAGAAGGGAAGGGAAGCCATTTTGAGCGATATCCATGATCGGCTGGCTTCGCGCGATGCCTATGAGCCCACACGCCTCAGTATCCGTCTCAACGCGCCGGCTCCGATTTCCCGCTCCTGGTCTCCGGGGCTTGGCAGCCTGAAGATTGTGCGTTCCAATACCATGCAGAAGATGAATGTCATCAATATAGATCTGCATTGATCTGCAAGCGTTGTATATACAAATAAGGAAAAGACATGTCCCGTGCACAGATTGAAGCTATGCTGAACAGGGCGCTGCATGAAATGCTTTCGGCTCCCGTCATTCTGGACGAAAAAGGCTATGCACTGACTCGTGTGAATGGTGTTTCCCTCAATATGGAATACGACGAACGCCGGGATAAGCTGTATCTCTATGCCAGTCTGGGCAGTGTGCCGGAGGGAACGTCTTCTGCAGTCTATGAGACCATGCTGGAAGCCGATTTTCTGGGAGCCGACACGGCAGGTGGACATATAGGTCTGCACGGAGCAACGAGAATCCTTGCCTACTCTCTGGCTCTTGATGTGGCGCGTCTGGATGAACGGGAAATGGCCAATGCCTTCAACCTGTTTGTCACAAACGTTGTGGAGTGGACGGACAAGGTGGAAGGGCTTCTGGAAAGACCGGCACTTTCACCGGGCGATACACTCTTTTCCGGCCCCATGATGGGAAATGTTCTGTGGGGCTGAGACCGGAGTATCTGGAACCGGTATCCCACATACCTGCTGAAGTGTGACTAACCGGCATTGTTTTCGGATGGCTCCCTGTCTTTCATTTTCGGTAGTGAGCCGGAGAGATGGGACGACGATAGCGATGTAACAAAATGGTTCAGGGCAGCCCCCTTGGGGCTGCCCTGTTGTTTTGAATGAGCATGGGGAAGGCGAAGAGCAGGGCCGGTCCACGCTACCAGAAGATTCTTTCCCGATTGTATGAAATCGGCTGCCGTATCGGGCTGCTGCTCGCGTCCGCCTTGGGCGAGTATCCGGGAATCCTGTGCACATAAAAAGGCTCTCCTTCAGAGCTGAAGGAGAGCCTGAAACGACCGGGGCCACCGGCCGTATGACTTTCAGGTCCTATTGATCCAGATCGACGAGAATGGGATTCCCTTCGAGATCTTCAAGGAAGCGGTTGGGGCGTTCCTTCTGTTCGGGCACGGAGATGTCCTGATGGACATATTCGCGGTAGCCGGTTCCAGCAGGAATGAGGCGACCCACAATAACGTTTTCCTTCAGGCCGCGCAGGTAGTCCATCTTGCCCTTGAGGGCTGCTTCGGTGAGGACCTTCGTGGTTTCCTGGAAGGATGCAGCCGAGATGAAGGACGAAGTGGTCAGTGAAGCCTGCGTGATACCGAGAACCAGGGGTTCTGCGGTAGCCGGTGCACGTCCTTCGGCGATGGCCTTCTGGTTTTCGGCCTTGAATTCGGCCTTGTCCACCTGTTCACCCACGAGGAAGCTGGTTCCACCTGTATCGGTGACGGTAACCTTCCGCAGCATCTGGCGTACAATGACTTCGATGTGCTTGTCGTCGATACCCACGCCCTGGAAGCGATATACTTCCTGAATTTCATCCACCAGATAGGCGGCAAGGAACTTTTCGCCCTTGGTGCGCAGGATATCGTGCAGCTCGGGATTGCCTTCCGTCAGCAGATCGCCGGATTCCACGAAGTCGCCATCGGAAGCGGTGATGTGCTTGCCCTTGGGGATGAGATATTCCTTGGGTTCGCCCACTTCCGGAGTAACGATGAGCTTGCGCTTGCCCTTGGCTTCTCCCGCAAAGGAGACAGTACCTGCGATTTCGGAGACAACGGCCATATCCTTGGGCTTGCGGACTTCGAAGAGTTCGGCAACGCGCGGAAGACCACCCACGATATCGCGGGTCTTGGAGGTTTCACGGGGCTTACGTGCGATGATATCGCCGGCGCAAACCTCTGCTCCATCCTTGACCATGATGATGGCGCCGACAGGCAGGCTGTACACTGCGGGCAGCTGGCTTGCTCCGCGCAGCTTTGTCTCACCATTTTCATCGCAGATCGAAATGGACGGGCGGAAGCTCGTGGTTCGATATTCGATGATGGTCATGGAAGCCTGGTGCGTGGCTTCGTCCAGCTTTTCCTGATAGGTCTTGCCGTCCACGAGGTCGGTGAACTTGATGAAACCGTCCACTTCCGAAACGAAGGGTTCGTTGAACGGATCCCATTCGGCCAGCAGCTGGCCATTGGTTACGGCCTGTCCGTCTTCAACATGGAGACGGGCACCATTGGGCAGGGTATAGCGTTCGGTTTCCCGACCCTGATCGTCGATAATGGCAATCTGGCCGCTCTTTCCAAGAACCTGAGAGATTCCTTCGCGGTTCTTGATGGATTTCACGCGGGTCAGCACCACGCGGCCATCATGCTGTGCCTCGAAGCTCGACCGTTCGATTTCCTTGGATGCCGTACCACCGATATGGAAGGTACGCATGGTGAGCTGCGTTCCAGGTTCACCGATGGACTGGGCAGCGATGATACCGACCGTTTCACCGATGTTCACAAGATGGCGACGGGCCAGATCGCGGCCATAGCAAAGCGAGCAGATGCCGCGTTCAGACTGGCAGGTCAGAGCAGAACGGATCATGACCGAGTTGACACCCTTTTCGTCCAGTGTCTTGGCGACAGCTTCATTGATCAGGGTGTTTTCGGGGAAGAGCAGATCGCCCGAAGCCGGATCATAGACCGGGTAAAGCAATACACGTCCCAGTGCCCGTTCGGAGAGCTTCTGCTTGACTTCACCGCCATCCTTGATGGCACGAATTTCAATACCATCTACCGTACCACAGTCATGTTCGGAAATGATCACGTCCTGAACAACGTCCACGAGACGACGGGTCAGATAACCGGAGTTTGCAGTCTTCAGAGCCGTATCTGCAAGACCCTTACGAGCACCGTGCGTGGAGGTGAAGTACTGGAGAACGGTCAGACCTTCACGGAAGCTTGCGGTGATCGGGGTTTCGATGATTTCACCGGAAGGCTTGGCCATCAGACCGCGCATACCGGCAAGCTGACGCATCTGGTCGGCGTTACCACGAGCACCGGAGTTGGACATCATGAAGATGGGGTTGAAGCTCAGGTTGGCTTCCTGCTTGCCCGTCTTCGGGTCGGTCAGGATATCCGTGGAGATTTCCTTGTTCATGGCCGCGGAAACGTCCTGCGTTGCCTTGGTCCAGACATCAACGACCTTGTTGTACTTTTCGGTACGGGTAATGATACCGTCACGGTACTGGCTTTCAATGCTGTCCACTTCCGCGCTGGCGGCATCAATGATGCGCTTCTTGGAATCTGGAATCAGCATATCCTTCACGCCAATACTGATACCGGACCGAGTCGCGTATTCATACCCGATGGACTTGATGCGGTCGCACAGGATGACGGTGGACTTGATTCCGGCTTCACGATAGGCGCTGTCCACCAGCTTGGCGATATTCTTCTTGGTCAGGACAACGTTGACGTTTTCAAACTTGATGCCTTCAGGCATGCCCTGCCAGACGAGAATACGACCAGGGGTTGTGTCGTATATCTTGCCGTTTTCCATGCGGACCTTGATTCGGGCATGGATACTCACCTGCTTGGCATCCAGAGCGGCAACGGCTTCCCACGGACCACAGAAGATCATGCCTTCGCCCTTTTCAAAGGAGCGTTCCACGGTCATGTAATAGAGTCCGAGGACCATGTCCTGAGAAGGCACGATAACGGGAGAACCGTTGGCCGGAGAAAGAATGTTGTTGGTACTCATCATGAGTACACGGCATTCAATCTGTGCTTCTACGGACAGAGGAATGTGCACGGCCATCTGGTCACCGTCGAAGTCCGCGTTGTAGGCGGAGCAGACGAGAGGATGCAGCTGAATGGCCTTGCCTTCCACCAGCAGAGGTTCAAAGGCCTGAATACCCAGACGGTGCAGGGTAGGCGCGCGGTTGAGCATGACCGGATATTCCCGCACCACATCGGCCAGAATATCCCAGACTACCAGCTCTTCGCGTTCGACCATCTTCTTGGCGCTCTTGATGGTGGAGGCCAGCCCTCTTTTTTCCAGTTCGGAATAGATAAAGGGCTTGAAGAGTTCGAGAGCCATCTTCTTGGGCAGCCCGCACTGGTGCAGTTTCAGATACGGTCCGACAACGATAACCGAACGGGCCGAGTAGTCGACACGCTTGCCGAGCAGGTTCTGACGGAACCGGCCCTGCTTACCCTTGATCATATCGGACAGCGATTTCAGAGGCCGCCCGTTGGTTCCCGCAATGGCCCGGCCACGACGTCCGTTATCAAACAGGGCATCGACGGCTTCCTGAAGCATGCGCTTTTCGTTGCGGATGATGATATCGGGAGCTCCGAGTTCCATCAGACGCTTCAGGCGGTTGTTACGGTTAATGACGCGCCGGTACAGGTCGTTCAGGTCAGACGTGGCAAAACGCCCACCGTCAAGCGGAACAAGAGGACGCAGTTCTGGGGGAATGACCGGAATGACTTCAAGAATCATCCACTCAGGACGGTTGCCGGATTCGAGGAAGGCTTCCACGATCTTCAGACGCTTGGTGAGCTTCTTTTTCTTGGTCTGAGATTTGGTGCTCTGGGATTCCTCGCGAAGCTGAACCTTGAGTTCTTCAAGATTCAGTTCTTCCAGCAGACCACGGATGGACTCGGCACCCATGCCTACGGTCAGTGCATCCTCACCAAAATGTTCGATGATCTGGAGATACTGGTCTTCAGAAATGACCTGCATCTTCTGAAGATTGGTGCTCCCCGGATCAAGAACAATATAGGAGTCGAAATACAGAACCTTTTCCAGATCGGCCATGGTCATATCGAGCAGGGTACCAATCTTGGAAGGAAGTGTTTTCAGGAACCAGATATGGGCTACGGGGGCTGCAAGCTCAATATGCCCCATACGTTCACGGCGAACCTTGGAGGCAATGACTTCAACGCCGCATTTTTCACAGACAATACCACGGTGCTTCATGCGCTTGTATTTGCCGCAGTTGCACTCGTAGTCCTTTACGGGGCCGAAGATCTTTGCGCAAAAAAGACCGTCACGTTCAGGCTTGAACGTCCGGTAGTTGATGGTTTCCGGTTTTTTAACTTCACCGTAAGACCATTCGCGAATGTTCTCCGGAGAGGCAATGGAGATCTGGATGGCTTTCAGGTTACGGACCTGCGAGGCGTTGGTAGCCGCTGCGCTCCGTCCCATAAACAGATCGTCGAGACTGCTCATATATATGTACTCCCTGTGGATTGAGGGAAAATGGCTCCCGGCTGACCGGGAAAGCCCGATTGGAGACCTGTAGGAAGCCTCGCATCGGGGTTGGGGAAGACGGTATTCGCCACGACGGACAGGGAGGGGAGATCCCCTCCCGCCGGATTATTCGTCTCCCAGCTGCTGTTGCTGCTGGCGAAGCTGCTGCTGTTCCTCTTCCATGAAGGTGAACTTGGGCTTCTTCTTGCCTTCTTCCTGATGGAGCGTGACGTTGAGGCCGAGGGACATGAGTTCCTTGACCAGAACGTTGAAGGATTCGGGCAGGCCTGCTTCGAGGAAGTTGTCGCCCTTGACGATCTTTTCGTACATCTTCACTCGTCCGGTCACGTCGTCGGACTTGACGGTGAGGAATTCCTGCAACAGGTAGGAAGCGCCGTAGGCTTCAAGTGCCCACACTTCCATTTCACCGAGTCGCTGACCACCAAACTGCGCCTTACCACCCAGAGGCTGCTGGGTAACGAGGGAGTAGGGGCCTGTGGATCTGGCGTGAATCTTTTCATCAACCAGGTGATGCAGTTTCAGGAAGTACATGATCCCTGTGGTTACCCGATTTTCAAAGGGCTCACCGGTACGTCCATCATAGAGAACCGACTTGCCGTCGTCAGGCAGTCCTGCACGGGACAGCCAGTTCCAGATTTCCGATTCATCAGCGCCATCAAATACAGGGGTGTATGTGATGATACCGTTGCGGAGCTTGAGGACAGACTGACGGAATTCTTCATCATCCATGCGGTCCACTTCGGCAGCAATTTCCGGAGAACCGAAAATGTCCTTTACCTCGTCGCGAACCTGCTGGAGAGCCGTTCCGTGATCGACCATTTCGGCAAGCTGGCGTCCCAGTTCACGGGCGGCCCAGCCCAGATGCACTTCCATGATCTGTCCGATATTCATACGCGAAGGCACGCCAAGCGGATTCAGCACGATATCCACGGGACGTCCATCCGCAAAG